>CAIUQQ010000109.1 GCA_903901345.1 uncultured Bacteroidota bacterium
CTTCTCGAACAATGTTACATAAATCTGAATTGATAACATCACGAGCAGAAAAAATCATATTTTTAAATGCTTTTGCATTTGAAATTCCATGACCTATTAACACAGGTGAGTTAACACCTAAAATTGGAGTACCACCATAATTTTCATAATTAAATCTGTCTAAAAAGTCATCTTTTACTCCACGCTTTTTCATTACAGAATAAAACGATTCAAAGGCTTTTAAAACCACATTCCCTGTAAATCCCTCACAAACAATTACATCACATTTATCCGACATAATATCTCTACCTTCTACATTACCAATAAAGTGAAAAGAATTAGATTCTTCCATTAATTGGTGGGCAGAAATAGTAACTAAATTTCCTTTTTCTTTTTCTTCTCCAATGCTTAATAAACCAATTCTAGGATCTTCAATTCCGTGAACATGTTTCATCATTAGGCTGCCTAAAACAGCAAATTGGTAAAGTACATCTGGCTTACAATCTGCATTAGCACCAACATCCAAAACCAAACAAAATTTTCCATCAGGTCTTGGGAGTGTGGCAGTTATGGTTGGTCTAATTACACCTTCAATTGGTTTAATAGTAAACATAGATCCAACTAACATAGCACCAGTATTTCCAGCACTAACAAATGCATCAATTTGTTTGGAAGCTAATAACTTAAACCCAACAGAAATACTAGAATCTTTTTTTTGTGAAATGGCTTTTGTAGGGTGTTCACCCATTCCTATAACTTCAGTAGTATGAACAATTTCTAGACGAGAATCGCTAACACCTTGGGAGTTTAATAAATTTTCTGCTTGTTCTTTATCACCAATCAATACAATTGTATCATTGCTACCAAGCTCTGCAAGTGCTAAAACAGCACCTAAAACAGCTTCTTTGGGCGCAAAATCGCCACCCATTATGTCAAAACCAATTTTCATTTGCTTGTTGTTTTGGGGTTAATTTAAAAAACGAAAAACGAAAGCACTTTAAAAAAGCACTTTCGTTTTTAGTATTTGATTTAAGCTTTTGGCTTAAACATCTGATTTCATATCAGGGAAAACATGTTTTCCACGATAAAAACCATCAGCAGTAACGCGGTGGCGCATGTGAACTTCTCCCGAAGTTGAATCGGTTGACAATGTTGGAACAGCACCTTTATAATGTGTTCTACGCTTATCGCGTCTTGATTTTGAAATTTTGCGTTTAGGATTTGGCATTTTACTTCTCTCCTCTAGTTATCAGTTTTTGTTGTAAATATTTTTTAAAGCGTCCCAACGTGGGTCAGAAGTAGGTTTTTCGTCTTCATCTTTTCCCTCATCAATTTTCAATTTATTGATAAATAGTTGGTTATGTTCTTTACCAGCATCTTCACAACTAATTTTAGTTGGAATGGCTAATAAAAAATAATCAAATATAAATTGTTTAAAATCAAACTCATGTAATCCTTTAGGTAAATAAATGATTTCATCATCATCTAAATTTTCGGGACCATCAGTTAATTTTACCAACAAATTATATGTTTTATTTAAAGGCAATTCAAATTCATCCAAACAAGTATCACAGCTTATATCAATTAATCCATTGATATTGAACTGCATTTCAAATACATTCTCCTTTTTAATTAACGAAATATTGCATTTAGCATCAACTTTTTCAAAATGCTTATCTGTCATTTCTGTGAACAAATCGGCAATTATTGGAAAACTTAATTCGTTTAACCCAAATCGGAGTTTATTGAACTCAACTATGTATGTTTTTGTTTTCAACCTTAAAATAAAGCCCACAAATGTAGTTTTTTGTGAATAAAATCTTAGCATTATTTTCAAAAAAAGTAAAAAAAATAATGTTTAAATAATTAATGCACTGAAAACGTTTGACTTGTATACAATAGCAATCGTGAAAAAAATATTAGAAAACAATAAATGGAATAAATAAATTTGTGTTTTTTTAATATAATAAATTAAAACATTTTTCATTATAAATATGTTTAGCTTTCAATGAATCAATCTCCTCAACTCATAAATATTTTAAAAGAATTTGCAAAAGCGAGCAATCACAAGGTTGATATTGTAACTCTTCAGAAATCAAAAATTCGTTTTCAAATTCCTGCCTCAAATAAATTTACATTATTTATTGATCAACTTAACAATATAGGTTCGTTTACAAATTTTGTTTTTGAAGCTAGAGTTTGTACCAAATTAGAATTTGAGAAAATTACGAATAGAATAACTTTTCCAATATTGTATTTTAAAACAAATAAAACCGAATTAGTTCCAGTTTTATTAAAGCATTTTGAAAAAAAACAATATGAAACAATTGAATTTCAAGAAAAAGAAAATATTGAAGTAAACTATCATTCAACAGTAGAATTATCAAATTCAGCTAAATCTATTGCTGATTTAATATTGGATAATGAATTACTTGTGGAAAAATTTGATGTTTCACAACCAGCTGAAGATCAAATAATATATATCACTGGATTTTATATTGGTACCATGTTAAATTACAACAATAAAGAAAAATCAAGTCCATTTGAACGGTTTATGAGTTTATTGAAAACCGAAAAAAAAGACATTAAATACATTTATTTCTTTGCCATTTTAATTGCAATCATCAACTTGGCTTTGCCACTGGGTGTTCAATCAATTGTAGGTTTAATTTCGGGTGGTTTGTTATTAGAATCGGTAATTATATTAATAGCCATGGTAATTATTGCCACAGGATTATCGGGATATTTACAAATTCAGCAATTAAAAATGGGTGAAATTCTATTACAGCGGGTGTTTGCCAATGTAACATTTGAATTTGCTTGGCGATTACCTAAAATAAAATCCGAAATTCTATTAAAAAACTATACTCCCGACATGGTCAATCGTTTTTTTGATGTATTGACTATTCAAAAAGCATTGCCTAAAATATTGATAGATTTTACAGCAGCAATTATTCAAATTTCTTTCGGATTGTTACTTTTATCTTTCTATCATCCTATATTTATAGGATTTGGAATTGTATTAATTGTAATCATTATTGTCATATTTTATACAACAGGAAAAAAAGCATTGGAAACAAGTATTTCAGAATCGAAATATAAATATAAAGTGGCTTATTGGTTACAAGAAATTGGTAGGAATATAAATGCATTTAAATTAGCAGGAAACTCAAATTTACCTATCCAAAAAGCAGATCATTTATTGAGTAATTACATCAATTATCGCAACAAACATTTTAAAATATTATTGAAGCAATATGCTTCTATTGTTTCATTTAAAACGCTAATTACTGCATCTTTACTCATTTTAGGAAGTTTTTTGGTAGTAAATAGACAAATAAATTTAGGTCAATTTGTAGCTGCAGAACTAATCATAGTTTTAATTATTAATTCAGTTGAAAAATTAATTTCTACCTTAGAAGTTTTTTACGACTTACTAACTGCATTTGATAAAATAGGACAAATTACCGATTTAGAAACAGAAAGTAATGTTGGTAGGGAATTACATGATATAGCTATAGACCAAAATTTTAAGTTAAAAACTACTAATTTATCTTACAAATATCCTAGTACAACAAATTACATTTTAAATAATATAAATTTTGAAATAAATAAAGGAGAACATATTTGTATCACTGGATTTGGCGACAGTGGTAAAACTTCATTTATAAAAATATTAGCAGGATTGTATAGTAATTACGATGGTTCAATTTCTATAAATGATGTTTCGTTACGTGATTTAAATATTGATGCATATAGAAATATAATTGGGGACAATTTATTACAAGATGAAATATTTGAAGGAACCATTGAAGACAATATAATGATGGGCAGAAATGGCATTGAATTCAAAGAAGTTATTAATGCATTAAAAATTGTTGGACTAACTGATTTTATTGCACAATTAACTGATGGATTACAAAGCAATTTGTTATCGGCAGGAACCAATTATCCTAAAAGTATTATTCAAAAAATATTATTAGCAAGAAGCTTTGTTCAAAAGCCAAAACTACTCATTATTGACGACTTTTTTTACAATATGAATCAAAAAGAAAACTCGCTTTTATTGGATTATATTTTTGAAAATAAAGAATGGGCATTGATCATGGTTACATCACAAGATAGCATCATGAAACGATGCGATAAAATTTGCATCATGAATAATGGAAATATTGTTGAATCGGGAACCTATCATGAACTATTGGCAACAAATTCATTGAATAATTTTTTGAATTAAGTACTAAAAAATAATAAAATAAAATGGATCAAAATCCCTATAATAACATATCAAAAGAACTAAAAAACAGTTCACTTTATACCGTTAAATTAATTAATACACCTAAAAAATTCAAAACCATTAGGAACTGGCTTGCAGGTATATTTTTTATATTTTTTTTATGTTTGTTTTTGCCTTGGCAACAAAATATAAATGGCAAAGGAAAAGTTACTCCTTTTGCACCAGAAGATAGACCTCAAAATATTCCATCAATCATAGCTGGAAGAATAGAAAGTTGGAAAGTGGTAGAGGGCCAATTTGTAAAAAAAGGAGATACATTAGTAATAATAAGCGAGGTAAAAGAGAAGTTTTTTGATCCTCAGTTATTAACTAGAACAGAAGGTCAAATAAATAATAAAATAGATGGATTAGCTGCAAAAAATAGAAAAATTTTAGCCTTAGAAAAGCAAATTGATGCATTAAAAAGCAGTGTTTCTATTAAACTTAAAATGGCAAAAAATAAAGTTTTACAGAACGAATTTGCGGTAAAAGCAGAAAAAGGAAATTATGATGCTGCAATAGTGAATGAAATACTAGCCAAAAACCAGTTTGAAAGGTTAAATGAACTTTATAAAAAAGGATTGGCTTCACTTACGGAAATACAAAACAGAACAAGCAAAAAACAAGAAGCAAAATCAAAAATGATAGAAGCAGAAAACAAATTCAATAAAGCCGAAAACGAATTGATAAATGCAAGAATAGATTTGAATTTTATAGAAGCAGAATACATTGATAAAATATCGAAAGCAGAATCGGTTTTGGAAGAAACTGCAGGTGAACTTTTTGAAAGTCAAGCTGATTTAATAAAACTAAAAATTGAATACAGCAACCTGCAATTAAGAAGTGGATTTTATGCTATAAAAGCTCCTCAAGATGGATATTTAGTTCAAGTTATGAAAGCTGGAATTGGTGAAATAATTAAAGAAAATGAAAACTTAGCAACCATAGTTCCTGCAAATACCAAAACTGCTGTACAAATGACGGTTAGAGCATTAGATATGCCATTAATTTATAAAGGTTGTAAAGTGCGTGTTCAATTTGACGGTTGGCCGGCATTAGTATTTAGTGGTTGGCCAAGTGCAAACGTTGGAACTTTTGGCGGTTTGGTGCAGGTTATAGACAGAGTAGCAGACGAAAAAGGAAATTTTAGAATATTAGTTATACAGGATCCAAACGACAATCCTTGGCCAGAATTAATAAGAGCTGGTGGCGGAGTTTATGGCTGGGCCATGCTAAATAAAGTACCAGTTTGGTACGAATTATGGAGACAGTTTAATGCTTTTCCTCCCGATTTTATGGAACAAGCAAAATCAGATAAAAAATACTAGTTGATATGAATAAAAAATACCATCAAATAATTTTATTTTTATTGCTATTAGCACCTTTAAAATTATTGCTAGCACAACAAGATTCCGTTCAATTAACTTTTCAAGATTTTTACCAAATGGTAGTGCAAAATCATCCTATTGCAAAACAAGCAAACTTACTTAACGAAACTGCAAAAGCAGAGTTATTAGCTGCCCGTGGTGCGTTTGATCCCATTATAAGTACTAATTATGAAAGTAAAACTACAAATGGCAAAAACAGTTATACTTATTTTGAACCTCAGCTAAAAATTCCAACAATTATTGGCATAGATTTAAAAGCTGGTTACGACCAAAGTGATGGAATTGCGGTGAGCAACGAAAGATCAAAAATTACAGAAAACAATGGCGTAATTAGTCAGCAATATGGCGAATATGGAATGTTTTATGGTGGATTAAGTGTTCCAGTTTTACGAGGATTACAAACTGATAGCAGAAGAACAATATTGCGCCAAGCACAGTATTTACAAGGATTAAACGAAGCAGAACGCTTAAAAATAATCAATAAATTATTTTTAAATGCCGCCAAAGATTATTGGGAATGGCAGTTGGCCTATGAAAAATTACGATTGACACAATTCAATTACAAATTAGCAGAAAACCGTTTCAATTTTGTTAGTAGTAGAATAAAAGCTGGCGAGGATAAACCCATTGATAGCATAGAAGCTTTAATAGAGTTAAAACGCAGAGAAACTATTTTACTAGAATCGGAATTAGAGTTTAAAAATAATGGCTTAAGTTTGAGTAACTACTTATGGAATAATAAAAATGAAGCTTTGCAATTAAAGGAAAACATTATACCATCGGAACAAGGAAATGAAGTAAATACAATTGCCAATGATTCTATTCAAAGAATGGTAAATTTTGCAGAAAATAACCATCCTGAACTGCAGAAATTACAGTTTAAAAACAAGCAATTAATGATGGATAAAAAATTAGCAATTGAAAACATAAAACCTCAATTTAATATAGAATATTATCCATTTCAAACATATAGTAAGGGAAGTTTAAATGATGTAAATAATGTGTTTGGTAGGCAATATAAAATGGGCGCAAGTTTTTACAGCAGTTTATTTTTAAGAAAAGAAAGAGGGAAATTACAGCAAGCTAATATTAAACTTAAAAACAATGATTTTGAAACACAACTTACTAAACGAGAAATTGTAAATTCGGTTTTTGCGAGCTATAATCAATTAAAAAATTTAGAGCAATTATTAGCCATTCAACAAGTATTAGTAGTGAACGCTATTGCATTAAGAAATGCAGAGGAAACAAGGTTTGAAAGTGGTGAAAGTTCCCTGTTTTTGGTAAACTCACGCGAACGAAGTTTGATTGAAGCACAAATAAAACAAGCAGAAATAAAAAGTAAATATGCTAAAGCAAAAGTACAATTGCAATGGTCAAGTGGAATAAAAATGTTTTAGTAAAACTTAAAAATGCTGAACTATTAAAAAATATATTGGCATACCAATAGTTATGTTAACAGGAAAAGTTACGGCAAGTGCCATAGGCAAATAAAGGCCAGGATTTGCTTTAGGAACATTAATTTTCATGGCTGCTGGCACTGCAATATATGAAGCACTTGCTGCCAATACAGCAAACATAAAACGGTTAGTAATATCTGAAGTAATAAATGAACTTAAATAAGCAAAAACACAGCCATTAATTATTGGAATTACAATTGCAAAGAGAAAGGGAAACCATCCAAATGAAAAGAAAGATTTCAATTTTTTTCCACTTGAAATTCCCATATCTAGTAAAAAAATAGCTAAAAAGCCTTTAAAAAGATCGGTAGTAAATGGCTTAATTCCTTCTGCTTGTTTATCGCTTGCTAATAGTCCAATTATCAAACTTCCTAAAATCAACAATACACTTCCATTAGTTAATGAATGTTTGAGAACATCTTGCTTTTTAACAGTATTTGCTTCCTCTTTATTAAAAACAGAGATTAATACTAAACCAATTATTATAGCAGGAGATTCCATTAAAGCCATAATAGCAACCATATGTCCGTGCAAACCTAATTGGTGTGATTCAAGGTAAGAAACAGCTGTAACAAAAGTTACAGCACTTACAGAACCATAAGCTGCTGCAATTGCCCCTGCATCAAAAACATTCAACTTTCTTTTTAAAATAAAAAAAGTATACAAAGGAATCATTAATGAAATGAAAATGCCAAATAACATGGACCATAAAATTTCAGTTGAAAAAGTTTCATGCGATAGCTCTTGACCACCTTTAAATCCAATAGAAAAAAGCAAATAAATAGTAATAAACTTTGATGAATTAGCGGGTATTTCTAAATCGCTTTTTAAATAAACAGCAACGATGCCAAGTACAAAAAAAAGCAATGCAGGATTTCTGAGATTTTCAATTAGAAAATTGATGTTCATATGATTATTTTATTATCTTGTTTTTGAAAAATTAAGTCTTTTTCCTTTGATATTTTCATGAAATTTCCCTTGGTCATAAACCAAATTTCCATTTACAAATGTTTTTATAATTTTACTTTTAAAGCATTGATTTCCGAATGGTGACCAATGGCATTTATAAAGAATATTTTCAGGAGTTACCCCCCATTCATTATTTAAATCTACTAAAATCAAATCAGCGTAATACCCTTCCCGAATATAACCTCTTTCTTTTATTCGATATATTTCTGCAACATGATGGCTCATTTTTTCAACAATTTTTTCAATACTTATTTTGCCTTGATGATAAAGTTCAAGCATTACAGGTAAAGCGTGTTGAACCAAAGGTCCGCCAGACATAGATTTAAAATAAGGACCGTTTTTTTCTTCGGTAGTATGCGGAGCATGGTCTGTTGCAATGATATCAAGTGTGTTATTCAAAAGTGCCGCAAGTAATCCGTTTTTATCTTCCTCCGTTTTTATTGCAGGATTCCATTTAATTTTAGCCCCCAATCTTTCATAATCTTTATTTGAAAACCAGAGGTGATGTATGCAAGCTTCTGCTGTAATTCTTTTTTCTCTAACAGGCAATTTGTTTTCAAACAAATTGGCTTCTGCAAGGGTAGAAATATGAAATAAATGCAGGCGGTTATTGTATTTTTTTGCGATTTCTAAAACGCGTTTTGTGGCTGCATAACAAGCTTCTTCACTTCTTATTTTTGGATGAAATTTAAAGGGGATATTTTCCCCATATTGTTTGCGGTAATGGTTTGTATTGTTTTTAATGATTATATCGTCTTCACAGTGCAATGCAACCAAAGAATCTGTTCGAGAGAAAAGTGTTTCTAAAAATTCCGGATAATTTGCCAAAATGCCCTCATCATTATTAAAATATAATCCATCATCAGTTATTCCACAAACATTTTCATTATCAGTTTTTAAAGCTTCTTCTAAATTGTTTTGATTGATTCCCATAAAAAAGGAATAGTTAGCCAAAGATGTTTTTGATGCTATGGAATATTTCTCCTCTAACAACACTTGCGTTAATGTATTTGGAATGGTGTTTGGCATTTCCATAAAAGAGGTTATACCACCGGCTAATGCTGCCCTTGATTCGGAGTAAATATTACCTTTATGGGTTAAACCTGGCTCACGAAAATGAACTTGGTCATCAATTATTCCAGGAAGAAGATACAAACCTTTTGCCTCTATTATATGGGCATTACTATCATAAATAGCATTAGAAATATTTTCAATTCTTTCACCAACAATTAATACGTCAGATACAGTAATTTTTCCTTCATTAACTATATGTGCTTGCTTTATTATTTTTCTATTCATGTTAGCAGTTATGGGTTACAAATATCACAGTACATAGGATTTTCCGTCTGTTTTCCATAAGGATATTTTTCTTCTTTAGTGAAGGAACATTTCTGACAAGAAAAGATATGACTTATAATACTTCTTGTTGGAAAATGACATACCAAACACGGCAATCCATGTTTTGCTGCAGTAATTCAAAATCCGGGCATTTGACAAAAAGGACAGTGGGTGTTTATTTTTTCAGCTAGTTTTTTAGTTGCACGCTTAATCACTTTCATTCTTGTAGGATTATACATAGCCCGCATGTCAGTTTCTATGTAAACTGTTCCTTCAATGGTAATGAGTTGATAAAAAACGATGTTTAGCTGCTCTGCATTGTTTATTCCTTTAACAACTCCTCTAAAATCGTCTTTTGATTTTCTGAGTATCAATGCGTGACTAGGGAAATTTGCGTTGGCAGCAAATTCTTTTAATTCCATTTCAGTTTGAATTTCTGAACCATTAAAATTAGTTTCAGTACTTATTTCTCTGACTATAATTTCTAAATTATTCTTCTTATCCATGAATAGCAATAACTCATCATCAGCGACAACAAATGGCAAAGATGGGTGAGGACCAAAAGAACCCTCGTTAGCAATGGATAAATCACAATTATTTAATTCCATTGCCATCAGACATTTGTTTCTTGCGGTGATTAAGGTGTTGTCTTTCCTTTCAACTTCTCCGGTAAAAGTACCCAATTCATCGGTATCTAAATTTAAAGCAATAAAACAATTTACACCCAATTCTTTTTCTAAAATTGGAGCTATCACTTTTTCCTTTTCGTGTTTGGTTGCAATGATTAGATTTCTTCCTTTGTACATTATTTTTCTGATTTACTATTTCCAGATAAACTTTTGTTTGCTAAAGCCCCCATTATTATTCCAAAAGAGGCAAATAGCTGAACGTTTGACGCATCTTTTGTAAAGAAAGCCATTACTAGAAAAGTAACCATTATAATCAAGCAAAAAATTGTTTTTATTGCAATAAAATTCATAGTTATTCAACTTTAATTATTGCTTCTACATTTACGCTATCGGTTTTCGAATTGATCATTTTTCTTAATTCATAAAGTTCTTTTTGTAATTGCTTTATTTTAGTTTCCCTTGTTTTTAAATCCTCTTCATTACTGAGATTATTTATTTTATTCTCATGATACTTTATTTTTATATGTATCATCTGGGCTATAAGTTCTATAGCATCGTTGGAGCTAAATTCTCCTTTTATAAGTTGTATATTCATATGAGTATGTTTATTGGCCTTGTCCTAATGAATACCCAGCCTTGCCGTCAAATGAATATAGGTTTTCTGTTTTTATGCTATCAATGTTTTCATCAATTGCCTTTTGTAATAATGTAATAATATCTTCCTTACTAACTTCTATGCCATCATTTGGTTTAAATCTACATCTCCAATGATCGGTACAAAAAGTTTCTTGAAATCCATCTGGCCAAACTTTAATTCCTCTATTTGTAATCATTGATAATTTTATTTCCATACTTTCTATTTTTTTTACTTTCTGAGCTAACTCGTCAGGATTAGAACCATTCCAATGAACAAATACATCCACACCAACCAATACTTTTTTGGCGGCAGGTTTACGTTTATACTTTGGTAAATTAAGAGCTGAATTGTTGGAATAAGAAACGGGCTTGAGGTTTGATGGTTTTTGACCAAGATTTAAAATTACTGCTTTTGCAAATTCCTTAGTTCCTAACTTTTGCTTGCTAGCTCCTTCCTTAAAAATATCGTAGGTATGATTACCATCTTCCAATGTTTTAAGCCAAGCATTTTGAACTTTTTCTGCTATTTCTGTTTGTCCAATATGATTCAACATCATAATGGCACCTTGTAATAATCCAGAAGGGTTGGCTACATTTTGTCCTGAAATTCTTGGGGCGGAACCGTGTATGGCTTCGAACATAGCACATTCTTCGCCTATATTTGCTGAGCCTGCTAAACCAACGGAACCAGTTATTTGTGCTGCCACATCACTCAATACATCGCCATATAAATTTGGCATTACAATTACATCAAAAATTTCTGGCGTATCAGCCATCTTAGCTGCACCAATATCTATTATCCAGTGTTCGTTTTTTATGTCTGGATATTCTTTGGCAATTTCATCAAACACTTGGTGAAACAAGCCATCCGTTTGTTTCATAATATTGTCCTTAGTAAAACAAGTTACTTTTTTGCGGTTTTGTTGTTTAGCATATTCAAAAGCGTAGCGTACTATTTTTTCGCAACCGGGTCTGCTAATTAATTTTAAACATTGTACTACCTCGTCTGTTTGCTGGTGTTCAATTCCAGCATATAAATCCTCTTCATTTTCTCTTACAATCACAATATCCATTATAGGATGTTTTGTGCTTACAAAAGGATGTAAACTCATGCAGGGTCTTACGTTTGAATAGAGTCCAAGAAATTTACGAGTGGTAACATTTAAGCTTTTGTATCCTCCACCTTGTGGGGTAGTGATTGGAGCTTTAAGGAAAATTTTGTTTCTCCTAATTGTTTCCCACGATTCAGATGCGATTCCAGAAGTATTACCAGCTAAATACACTTTTTCGCCTACTTCAATTTCATCAATTTCGAGTTTGGCACCTGCTGATAAAATAATTGCTAATGTGGCGTCCATTATTTCAGGACCAATTCCGTCTCCTTTTGCTACAGTTATTCTTGTCATGTTTTATTGTTTTAAGTTTAACACCGCAAAATTGACATTTCTAATTCATAAGTTTTTATTTATATTTGTAATGTAAACCATAAAAATAATTTATGAACTATACCTTAAATCAATTGCAAATATTTTTGAAAATTGTACAAACAAAAAGCGTAACAAAGGCCTCGGAAGAATTGAATCTTACCCAGCCAGCGGTTTCTATCCAATTGAAAAATTTGCAAGACCAATTTGACATTCCATTAACGGAAGTGGTAGGTCGAAAAATTTACATTACTGATTTTGGATTAGAGATTGCGGAAGCAGCTGAAAACATCATTAACCAAGTTTATGCCATTAACTATAAAACCTTAGCTTACAAGGGTCAATTAACAGGTCGTTTAAAGATTTCTGTAGTATCAACTGGAAAATATGTGATGCCTTACTTTTTAACCGAATTTATGCAGCAACATGACGGAATAGATTTATTGATGGATGTTACTAATAAAAATAAAGTGATTGAGAGTTTGGAAAACAATGAAATAGACTTTGCATTGGTTTCCATTTTGCCAAGTAAACTGAATATTGAGAAAATGGATTTGCTTCAAAACAAGTTGTACCTAGTGGGCAGTTCCGAAAAAAAATTACAAAAACTTACAAGTACAAAAGAAATATTTAAAGATTTGCCTTTAATTTTCAGAGAAAATGGTTCTGGTACACGACAAACAATGGAAAATTTTATTGAACGCAATAAGATTTCAGCATTAAAAAAGATGGAGTTAACTTCCAATGAAGCTGTTAAACAAGCATTATTAGCGGGTTTAGGATATTCAATTATGCCCTTAATTGGAATTAAAAACGAACTACACAACAATGAACTGCAAATTATTCCAATTAAAGGTCTTCCAATTAAAACAACTTGGAGTTTAATATGGTTAAAGGGAAAGAAACATTCTCCAGTTTCTAAATCTTTTTTAGAATATTTAAAAAAAGAAAAATCACAAATCGTACAAAATAAGTTTAGTTGGTATGAACAGTATTAAAAATTAATGCTGAATTTCTAAGATTTTCAATCAGGAAATTTATGTTCATATATTTTATTAATTATTTTTTTGAATTAATAATGCGTCACAAAAATAATCGTTAATAAATGTTTTCTAATTTAACAAAACTCAAATTTATTTCCATCAAATAAACCTTTGTCGCTTAGTTTTAAATAAGGAATAACTAACAATGCCATGAACGACAAACTCATGAAAGGCGCTCGCAAAGTGGACCCCAAAACTTGTTTACTAAAATGATCTAATTCGGTATAATCTTGGGCTATATCCCAAGCATCTTTGTTACTCATTAAACCAGCAATTGGAAGCGGTAAAACTTTGGTTTCAGAACCATTTACCGCACACAAACCACCTTTGTTTGTAATGATTAAATTTACTGCCTTGCAAATTTCTTCATCGTTGGTGCCAACAGCAATTATATTATGACTATCGTGAGCAACTGATGAGGCAATAGCTCCCAACTTTAACCCAAAATTTTTGATGTATGAAATTGCAATTGGTTTTGTTTCGTATCTATTGACCACTACAATTTTCAAAATATCGTTTGCAATGGTTAATTCACTTTTTGAGAACTCTAATTTATTGGTAATTAATTGACCATCCAAACATTCAATAATCAGCTCATTTTCTTTTGGAAAATATTCAAAATCAACAACATTTTTTAAGTTTGTATCAAAATAATTGATGGATTCTATATCCACTTTTTCAATTAAAGATTTGCCATTTTCAGCTACTAGTTTTCCGCTGATAAATGTTTTTTCAACTATAAAATCTGTTAAATTATTGATTACAATAAAATCAGCTGCATCGCCTAATTGCATGGCACCCACAGGCATTTTATAATGATTAATAGGATTGATACATGCTACTTTTAATACATCAAATAAATTATAACCAAGTGCAACTGCTCTTGCCACTAATTGATTAATATGACCTAATAATAAACTATCAGGATGTTTGTCATCGCTACAAAACATTAATTGATCAGCATGCAATTTCATTAAAGGAATAAGTGTATCAAAATTACGGGCGGCACTTCCCTCACGAATTAAAATTTTCATTCCAAAACCAATTTTATCCAATGCTTCTTCTAATGTAAAACATTCATGATCGGTACTCATGCCTTCGTCAATATATTGTTTTGCCTGCACTCCGCGCAGTCCTGGTGCATGTCCGTCAACTGGCTTATTGAATTTTTTTGCTGCCGTAATTTTTGCCATTACTTCCTTATCCTTGAATAAAACTCCAGGGAAATTCATCATTTCGGCTAAGTATAAAATTTCCGGTTTGGCTAATAATATTTCAATATCAGCAGCATTAATGGTAGCACCTGCAGTTTCAAAAACAGTAGCAGGCACACAACTTGGGGCTCCAAAAAAGAAATGAAAAGGAACTTTATTCCCGTTGTTAATCATAAACTCCACCCCTTCCATTCCCAACACATTTGCTATTTCATGTGGATCGCTAATGGTGGCTATAGTTCCGTGAATAACTGCCATTCGCGCAAATTCACTGGGTACTAATAAACTGCTTTCAATATGTACATGCGAATCGATAAAACCAGGTAAAATAAAGTTTGTTAACGTTTCAGAAATTTCTGTAATGGCTGCAATGATTCCATTTTCAACGGTAATTTCTGCAGGGAAAATCCGTTGATTTAAAATGTCAATATAATTTGATTTTATTTTCATGATTACTACATATTAGGCATTTTTTCGCCACAGATTACACTGAATGCACAGAATTTTGATAATACTTCGAATTCATTTTACTTCGCACTCTTGTCACTTCGCACTTCGAACTTTTAATAAACTTTACCATTAATCAATACACTTTCTACGCTATCATTTCCAAAATTATAAGGAAGAAATGCCAAGGAAGAAATAGGTTTTGTAATGATTAAATTAGCATTTTTACCAATGGTAATACTGCCATGAGTTTTACTCAATTCTATTGCATAAGCACCATTAATAGTTGTTGCATTGATTGCTTCTTCGGGTGTTAGTTTCATTTGCGTACAAGCCAAACTTACTACAAATCCCATACGTCCGTTTGGCGAACTTCCCGGATTATAATCTGAGGCCAAACATACTGGCAAACCAGCATCAATCATGGCACGAGCAGGCATGTAAGGAATGCCCAAAAAGAAGGAACAATTAGGCAAACCAACGGGCATGGTATTGCTATTTAGCAAACAATCAATTTCTTCATTTCCGGTATATTCCAAATGATCTACACTTAAAGCATGGTGCTTTACTCCAACTTGCACGCCACCTGTATAACCTAACTCATTGGCATGAATTTTTGGTTTTAAATTATATTTTGCAGCAGCTTTTAAAAGCAAATCTGTTTCTTCAACTGTATAAAAACCTTGGTCGCAAAACACATCAAAATAATCGGCTAAATTTTCTTTAGCAATGTTTGGCAACATTTCATTAATGATTAAATCAATATAACCTTTTCTATTATTTTTAAATTCAGCAGGAAAAGCATGCGCACCCAAAAAAGTAGCTTTAATAGGAATGGGCGAAACACTTTTAAGTTGAGCAATTACACGCAACATTTTTAATTCATCGTGAACCGTTAAACCATATCCACTTTTAATTTCAATGGCACCAGTTCCTTGTTTTATAACTTGATTCAAACGCTCCAAAGCTTTTATAAAAAGCTCATCTTCGCTCATGCTTTGCAATTTTTTTGCAGAATTTAAAATGCCTCCACCAGCTACAGCAATTTCCTCATAGCTTTTTCCTTTAATGCGCATTTCAAATTCTTCTTCACGCCAATTAGCAAATACCAAATGTGTGTGACTATCAACAAAAGCTGGCAGCACCATTCCATTATTAGCATTTATTTCGTGTGAAATTTTTATATTTTGAATGCCTTCATTCAAATCTTCCATTTTACCAAAGCCAAAAATGCAATCATTTTCAATGATTAAATAAGCGTTTTCAATGGAATTTAAAACACCCATTTCAGCTCCTTTTTTTAGTAAAATATTTTTATCTAAAATGCCAGCAAGCATTTTTATGTTTGAAATTAAAGTATATGATTTCATCATACAAAACTAACATTTTTAAGATTAAATATATTATTAAAAAATCAGGATAAAAACTGTTTATTTACCTATTTTATTTTATAAAAAAAACTCAA
>CAIUQQ010000110.1 GCA_903901345.1 uncultured Bacteroidota bacterium
TATCAATACAAAAACATCACTCGAATTTGCATATTAGTATTTTCAATATTCGTTTTCAATTTAAATTATTCAGTAGCTCAAAATCAAACGCTTAGTTTGCAAAACATCGCAAAAATTAAAGTTGATGAATTAACGGATAATGAAATAGCAGAATTTTGGGAGAAAACTCAAAACAGTGGTTTAATGCTTTCGCAATTAGAAAAAGAAGCTAAAAACAGAAATGTTCCTGCTGATGAAATTATAAAATTAAAAGAAAGAATTAATAATTTACAGGCTACCAATAACCCAACAAAACCAAAAACCACCAAAACTGGGGAAAGAAAAAGTACTTCAAAAACCGATGGTAACTTACAACAAGAAAAAGAGCGTTCAAAAATTTTTGGTGCTGAATTGTTCAGCAATAAAAATTTAACGTTTGAGCCAAACATGAAAATGGCCACTCCACAAAACTATCAAATTGGGCCAGATGATGAATTAATCATTGATATTTATGGCTATTCGGAAGAAACCATGAATTTAAATGTGAGTCCTGATGGGAATATTCGCATACCATTAGCGGGAATAGTTCAAGTTTCTGGTTTAACAATTGAGCAAGCAAAAGTGAAAATTATTCGTGCCTTATCACAAATATATGAACGAATAAACACCGGTGAAACCAAAGTAAACATTACACTTGGAAATATTAGAAGCATTAAAGTTTTAATAGTTGGGGAAGTTAACTTACCCGGAACCTACACTTTACCTTCATTGGCCACCGTATTTAACGCACTTTATGCATCGGGAGGACCAAATGAAAATGGATCAATGCGTAATATTAAAGTAATTAGAAACAACAAAGTAATCGTTACATTAGACATATATGACTTTATGTTAAAAGCGGAGACTAAAGGAAATATCAGGTTACAAGATCAAGATATTATAAAAATAAATCCATACGAAAACAAAATAGAAATAAAAGGCGAGGTAAAGCGTGAAGGCTTTTTTGAAGTACAAAAAAATGAAACTTTAAAAGATGTGATCAATTTTGCTGGTGGATTTACCAATGATGCATTTAAGGAAAGAATAAAAGTAATAAGAAACACTTCCAAACAGAAAAGTGTGGCCGATATTCAACAAGAATTATTTGGCATGTTTAATCCAAAAAGTGGCGATGAATTTCAGGTTGATAAATTATTGAACAGGTACGAAAATAGGGTTCAAATAAATGGAGCAGTATTTAGACCAGGAACATATGCCTTAGAAAGTGGATTAACAGTTTTGAAATTAATTAACAAAGCTGAAGGTTTAAAAGAAGATGCTTTTACCACCAGGGCCATTATTTACAGGTTAAAAGAAGACAATAGTTTAACCATGCTATCTATAAATTTATTAGATGCAAAAGATGGAAAAGTAACTGATATTTTATTACAAAGAGAAGACATTATTCAAATAGCATCGAAGCTTGATTTAAAAGAAGGTTATAATGTTACCATCAATGGTCAAGTGATTAATCCAGGTTCATTTTCATATGCTCAAAATATGAAAATAGAAGATTTGATCATAGCTGCAGGTGGATTTAAAGAAGCAGCATCCTTTAGCAGAGTGGAAGTTTCACGTAGAAAATTTGATGTAGATAAAACCAAAACAAATACGGAGATTGCCATTGTTAAACAGTTTGATTTAGATAAAGATTTAAAAGACAATGCCTCTTTGAAATTTGAATTAGAGCCTTTTGATATTGTAAATGTATTTACGCAGCCAGGATATGAACCGCAGAAAAATGTAACGATAGAAGGTGAAGTGATTTATCCTGGTAAA
>CAIUQQ010000111.1 GCA_903901345.1 uncultured Bacteroidota bacterium
AAAATAAAAACAAAAAAAAACGTTTGTATCGTACAAATTGCAAGTTAATACTGAATTTTAAATCTTATTTTTAGTAATTCTAAAATTTTAAATGCTTGATGGCTATGCATTGATATAAAATGATGTCTCATTTTATTAATAATCAATTTTTTGCGTTTAGTTTTAGTAAGTTTGACATGATTAATTTTTAAATTAAATTTAGTAAATAGTAGTCCGCTATCTTTTTTAAAAGTTTAAAAATTATTTATAAAATGATAGAAAACAAATATTTAATTGAAATATTTAAAGCATCAATAGTTCCAAGTTTATTGATTGAAATTAACAAGCCTTACTTTACAATAAAATCAGTAAGTAAGTCTTATTTGTCAATAATGAATAAAACGGAGGATGAATTATTAGACAAAGGAATATTTGAAATTTTCCCTTTATATAAAAACTATAATGATGACAAATTATTTGAATCATTAAGCAAGGTAATAGAAACGAGGCTCCCAAACCATTTAGAAAATCACAGGTATGATTTTAATGAATTAAAAAACAATGATTTTACGGTCAAATATTGGAATATAAGCAACATGCCCATTCATGATGAAAATGGTAATGTAGTATTTATAATTCACTCTGCTACCGATGTTACAAATAATAGGTATTTGGGTTTAATGGAAAAACTTGAAAAGGAAATTTTAGAGATGAATGCTTTAAACACATTTACCTTAAACCAAGTAATTTCAAAATACATGTTAGGAATAGAGTCATTGCACCCAGGAATGATCTGTTCGATGCAGAAATTAGTAGGAACAAAGCTTTATAATTTGGCCTCTCCTAGCCTACCACTTGATTACATAGAATTTACTTATGGGATGGAAATTGGGCAAAATGCAGGATCATGTGGAACAGCAGCTTTTTTAAAGGAAAATGTATTTGTTAGCGATATTCAAAACGATATTAGGTGGGTAAAATTTAAGGAAATAACAAAGAAAAATAATTTAAATGCATGTTGGTCGCATCCAATTATAAGTAGCAATGGTAAAGTAAAAGCTACTTTTGCCTGTTATAATATTTCTGTAAAATCGCCAGTTGAAATAGAAATAAGTACAATAAAAAGAGCTGGAAATATTTTAAAAATAATATTAGAAAACAGTGACCAATCACGGGCAATAAAACAAAGTGAAGAACAATTCAGACTTTTGATAAATGACATGCAGGTGGGTGTAATTCTTCAAAACGAAAATGCCGAAATATTAGTTAGCAATCCAAAAGCATTAGAATTATTAGGACTTACTTTAGACCAACTTTTGGGAAAAACTAATTTTGACGAAAGTTGGAATGTAATACATGAAGACGGCTCTCCATTTCCCGCAAACACCCATCCTGTGCCGCAGGCAATAGCATTGCGACAACCTGTAAAAGATGTAATAATGGGCGTTTATCGCCCTGCAACTGACGATAGAGTTTGGTTATTAGTAAATGCATTTCCCGAAATAGAAAACGGTATATTAAACCATGTGGTTTGTACTTTTAACGACATTACAAAAAAGAAACTTGCAGAAGAAGAAATAATATTAAGCAATGAAAGATATGAATTAGTAGGAAAAGCTACCAGCGATTCAATATGGGATTGGAATTTAATTACAGACGAAGTAAAAAGACTTGGTGATGGATTTGAAACCCTTTTTGGTTATGATGCTAAAATAACAAATAATGACAATCAGTTTTGGCAGAAAATAGTTCATCCAGATGATTTGCCTCGGGTAAAAAATTCAATTTTAAAAGTACTAGAAAACGCTGAAGAACATAATTGGGTAGAGGAATTTAGAATTAAAAAAGCAAATGGTGACTATTCATATGTAAAAGATAAAGGATATATTATTAGAGATGAAAATGGCAAAGCCATTAGAATGATTGGTGCTACGCAAGATATTAATACTATAAAAAAATCGGCTTTTGAACTTGTTGATAACATAAAAGCTTTAGAAGACTATAAATTTGCATTAAACCAATCGGCTATAATAGGCATGACTGACGATAAAGGAATTATATTAAATGTAAACGAAAATTTTTGTAATATTTCAGGATATAGTGCAGCAGAATTAATAGGTAAAACACATGTTACAGTAAATTCAAGATTTCATAATGACGCATTTTTTAAAGAGATGTGGGAGACTATTGCTTCCGGAAAAGTTTGGAAAGGTGATATAAAAAACAAGAAGAAATCGGGAGATTATTATTGGGCAAGTGCTACCATTATACCTTTTTTAGATAAGGATAAAAAGCCATTTCAATACCTTGCAGTCCGATTTGACATTACAGAACGCAAAAAAGCAGAAGAAGCTTTAATAGTAAGTAATAATAGGTATAATTTAGTGGCAAAAGCTACCAACGATTCCATTTGGGATTGGGATATAATTACAGGTGAAATAAAACGCACAGGTGAAGGCTTTAAAATACTATTTGGTTACGATTCAGATTATGCAATTACAGATTGGAAAATATTGGTTCATTTTGAAGATATAGAACGAGTTCAAAATTCATTAGACACTTCATTTAATAATAAAAATATAAGTTATTGGGAGCAAGATTACAGGATTTTAAAAGCCAATGGAAAATATGCTTTTGTTAATGATAAAGGATATATTATAAGGGATAAAAACGGCAGAGCTATCAGAATGATTGGCGCTACCCAAGATATAACAGAAAGGGTAATGCACTTAAATGCAATAGAGACTCAGAACAAAAAATTACGCCAAATAGCATGGGATCAATCTCACATTGTAAGAGCTCCACTTTCAAGAATGATGGCAATAGTTAGTATGCTTAAAGAAATGGATATTACTTCGGATGAATTTAAAGAATGGATAAAACATTTTGAAACATCGGGCGAGGAATTAGACAATGTTATTCGTGAAATTACGAATAAGTCGGCAGAAATAAATTTAGAATTTTGATAATTGTAAATTAAAAATATTTTTGCAAAAATCAAATTAATTAAAAGATGAAAAACAAAATTTTATTTGGAGCTAGTCTCCTTTTTGGGCTAATGTTTATAAATTCGGGCCTTAACAAATTCTTTCAATACATTCCAGTTCCGGCTGATTTGCCTGAAAACATGGTGAATTTAATGAAATCATTTATGTCAATTAACTGGCTTATGCCACTAATAGCAGTGGTTGAAATAATAGGTGGAATATTGTTTATTACCAACAAATACCGTGCATTAGGAGCTATTATAATTCTTCCAATTAATGTAGGCATATTTTTAACACATGCTATTCAAGCACCAAACATGTTGCCAATGGCAATAATATTAATGGGAATAAATGTTTGGATTATTGTTGAAAACAGAGAAAAATACTTACCAATGATTAAATAATTTGAAGCACAAATTATTTAATTCTTTATGCAAAAAAGCCATTGATGAATATTTCATTACTATAGGTTTAATTCAAATAAAAAGTAGAATTGGCTGTTTTATTTAAAATAAATCAATTGATTATGGAATCCGTAAAATCAATTTAAATACTTTTAGTTTTAAACGCCCTGAAGTTCTTTGATTTTCAATACCAAATTTAATTCACTGGTTTTAGAGTTAAGTTATATATTTGAGTAAACTATGAAAACACAAAAAATCTATTTAATATTATTCACAATAATGATTGTGTTTAACGCTTGCTCTATTGAAAAAAAACATGCTAGCTTTGGTTACCATATAGAATGGAGAAACAATAAAT
>CAIUQQ010000112.1 GCA_903901345.1 uncultured Bacteroidota bacterium
AGGTTTCGTTAGGTTTGTTTAAATTAATTACCACCAGTTTTACTGGTGGTAATTAATATTAAACTCTGGAGTTTTTCTAATGTTGTTTTTTAAGTTGATGCCTTAAAAATAATTTTCAAGAGTATTTATTAGTTTTATTATTTATGAAATATTTGAAATAAATTTAATGCATTTCCCTACAAAAACGGAAAAAACCTTTTCGTACTTTCTTTATATTTTTGGTAATCGTTAAATTGATTGCTCAGCAGTTTTTCTTCGTATTCTGATTTAAAATAAAACAAAATCCATAATGAAAATCCAATGCTAATTTTCCAAAAACTTTGTTGATATAAACCAAAGAAAACAGTAGTAATAATAATGCCTGAATAAATTGGATGCCTTACCAATTTATAAAGCCCAGTTTGAATTAAAGAGCCATTTTTTTTTGGTGTTGGGAAAGGTGTTAAGTTTTTGTCTAACTGAATAAATGCTACAAATATGGTTACAAATCCAATGGATGAAAGTAGGAGGGATGTGTATTTTAAAACATCATTTATATGAAAGGGAAATAGCGAAACAGGAATCAAAAATGCAATAAATAATGCCAATTGAATACTCACAAAAATTAAGTCTTTAGTTGCGGGTTTCTTCATATATTTTATTAGCATTTACTACTTACAAATCGGTTTTTGTTTGTTTAAAATATCTGTTTTTATAAATGTGTTATTTAAAATTGGATTCCAATTGAAATTTAAAATTTCATCAATAATAAAGATATTTTTAGGATTGGAAGCTAACAATTTTTCTGTAAAATCATCTTCCATTTTATGCAACACATCTAAATCGCATGCCATCAATTTTCCTTTGGTAGCCAAGTTTCCTAAACTGTCAATTTGAGTAGGTTTTATTCCTGGTTTTAGATTAACTCCATATGTTTTTTTTGTGTCTATTCGTTGAACAATGAAAGCATAAGAAATGCTATCGCTTACATAAAAAGTGTTGAATTGATAGCGCGCTCCTGTTAAGTAAATGCCAATATCGGTAAGGCATGGCGATGATTTGCTTACTATTCTTAAATTGGTTCTATCGGCTGTACTGTCGCTAAAAAGTAAGTAAATAACTTGCCTTAAACCTAAAAAACCTACCACCAATCCATCGCATAAATGGCCATAAAATTTTGCTACATCGGACAATGTAATTTTTTGTTCGTAGGTTAATCTTCCTTTTGAAAAATCGGTGTCAATTACTTTTAAACTTAAATTTTGTGCAAAAGAAAAATTGGTAAATAGTATTATAGTAAATGCGAAAATAGTTTTCATTATTACTTCAATTATTACTCATTATTTTCTTCAAAAAAATTTAATTTATTTTTGGCTGCCGTCAGTTCGTGATTCAATTGATTGATTTGATTCAGTAAATTAGCAATGGCATCTATTCCTTCCAAATTAATGTTTAGTTCGTAATGCAAACGCATCATTTTTTCTACATCTTTTAATTGCTCATGCTGTAAATATTGATTATTTTCAATTACGATTACTTCAATTAAACCAAATTCGTTCAATGCATGTATAAATGAAAAATCAATTTGATGATGCAAACAAAATTGTTTTATCAATACTAAGTTTTTAGTTTCCATTGTTTCTAATTTTTGAAAGTTCGGTAAATAATACTTTTTCTTTTTCGGTCAAGTTGGTTGGTAATTTTAGTTGATAAGTAATGAATAA
>CAIUQQ010000113.1 GCA_903901345.1 uncultured Bacteroidota bacterium
AAAGAATGAGGCTATATCTACGGAACAATATACTTCTATGAGTTATTTAGTCGCCTCTCAGCTCTCATTCTTTTTCACTTTACATTTGCAAAATTAATTACTTTGCAAACATAGGAGTCCCTTTGCAAAGGCTTGACTTCAGACTACGAACAGTAGGGTTTGGTTAAAAATGATTGAGAAGTGAAAATTAGGATTTACCATACAGTTAAATTTATCCAAAAATGGTTACTTTCGCAGTCATCAAGACTAAAGTTATTTACTACAAAATAATATGAAGCAAATATCCATCATCATGGGCAGCGATAGTGATTTAGAAATCATGAAAGATGCTGCCAATGTTTTAGACGAATTTAAAATTCCTTACGAAATAACTGTTGTTTCGGCCCATAGAACTCCCGACCGCATGTTCAGTTTTGCCAAGGAAGCCAAAGGCCGAGGAATTAAAGTAATTATTGCGGGTGCAGGTGGTGCAGCTCATTTGCCAGGAATGGTGGCAAGTATTACCACTTTGCCAGTTATTGGTGTGCCTGTTAAACTAAAAACCATGGACGGGTTAGATTCATTGCTTTCTATTGTTCAAATGCCTGCTGGTGTGCCAGTAGCAACGGTAGCCATTAATAATGCAAAAAACGCAGGTATTTTAGCCGCACAAATTTTAGGAACATACAACGAAGAAATTGCTGAAAAAATCCAAGCCTTCAAGGATAAAATGAAAGAAGAAGTGGAGAAGAAAGCAGAGCTTGTAGAAAAAGGCAGAAAAATAATTGGGTATTAGTATTTAATTTAGAATTCAGTTAGGCGTCATTAAGAACAAAGTGAAGCAATACCAAGTATAGAGTGAGATTGCTTCACTTCATTCACAATGACGAAAATAAAAAAAGGCTTCAATAAATTATTGAAGCCTTTTTTTGTTTAAACTTTGAATATTTTTTCCTTTTATTCTACTGTAACACTTTTAGCTAAGTTACGCGGTTGGTCTACATTACAGCCACGTAATACTGCTATATGGTAACTTAATAATTGTAAAGGAATAGTAGCTATTAATGGCAGTGAAGATTCTTCACAAGCAGGAATATATATTACGTGATCTACCATTTCTGCTATGTGTTTATCGCCTTCAGTTGCTATAGCAATAACCACGCCTTTTCGGGCTTTTACTTCCTGAATACTACTTACTACTTTTTCGTAATTATTGTTTTGCGTAGCAATAAAAACCACCGGCATTTCTTCATCAATCAAAGCAATAGGACCATGTTTCATTTCAGCAGCAGGATAACCTTCAGCATGTATGTACGAAATTTCTTTTAATTTTAAAGCACCTTCTAAAGCCACCGGAAATCCGTAACCTCTACCTAAATATAAAAAGTTTCTAGCATCTTTAAATTTAACAGCCAATTCCTTAATCATTTCATTGGTTTGTAAAACCTTTTCTATTTTAGCAGGAATGGTTTCTATTTCAGCTATCATTTCATGGAAACGTTGTTTAGTTATCGTTCCACGAATTTGAGCAATAGACAATGCCATTAAAGTTAAAGCGGTAACCTGAGCGGTAAATGCTTTAGTAGAAGCCACTCCTATTTCTGGTCCAGCATGTGTATAAGCACCTGCATCGGTTAAACGAGGAATAGATGAACCCACTACATTACAAATTCCAAAAATAGTAGCACCTTTACTTTTTGCTAGCTCTAAAGCTGCTAAAGTATCAGCAGTTTCACCACTTTGGGATATTGCTATTACAAAATCGTTTTCGTCAATAATAGGATTTCTATACCTGAATTCCGAGGCATATTCTACTTCTACGGGAATACGTGCAAAATCTTCAAATAAATATTCGCCAACTAAACCAGCATGCCATGAAGTGCCACAACCAACAATGATAATTCGTTTTAAATTTTTAAATTTATCTTCAAATTTATCAATTCCAGCCATGGTAATAATACCTTCGCTTAATTGAATTCTACCACGGTATGAATCAAGAATAGAACGAGGTTGTTCAAAAATTTCTTTCATCATAAAATGCTCATAACCGCCTTTTTCAATACTTTCTAAGTTAATTTCTAACTCATGTACAAAAGGAGTTTTGATGGTATTATCAATGGTTTTAATAGTTAATTCAGTTCCTTTAATAATAGCTATTTCGCCATCGTTCAGGTAAACTACATTTCGGGTGTATTCTACAATTGGAGTTGCATCGCTGGCAATAAAATGTTCGCCATCGCCAATTCCTAACACCATTGGGCTTCCTTTACGAGCACCAATTAAATAATCGGGTGTATTTTTACTTAAAATAACAATTGCATACGCACCAATTACCTGAGTTAAACTCATGCGCACTGCTTCTTCAAAACTAACATTGTTATTTTTGTGAATTTCTTCAATTAAATGAACTAAAACTTCCGTATCAGTTTCCGACTTAAACACATGTCCGCGTTTAATTAACATCTCTTTTAAAGTAGCATAGTTTTCTATTATACCATTATGAATAATAGCAAATTCACCATTTCCACTTAAATGAGGATGCGCGTTTAAATCGTTTGGCACACCGTGAGTAGCCCAACGAGTATGGCCCATTCCGGTATGAGCAGCAGTATTTTGAGAACCAATAGATGCTTCTAAATCTGCAACTTTACCAGTTTTTTTATACACTTTAAATTCATTGCTGTTATCAAGCAAAGCAACACCAGCGCTATCGTAACCGCGGTATTCCAAACGTTTTAACCCTTTAAGTATAATTGGGCAGGCTTCTCTATGGCCTATATAAGCTACTATTCCACACATAATTAATGCAATATTATTATAAAGTTTCTAAATTTAAAATATTATTTGTTTCAATAAAATCAGCGCTTTTATTTATTGCTGAAAGCAAAGGTTTTGTGGCATTTAAAAATGCTTCAAATTCGTTAAAAGTCAATGCTTGTTCTCCGTCACTTAATGCCTTTTCAGGATGAGGGTGAATTTCAATCATTAATCCGTTAGCACCAGCAGCAATAGCAGCTAATCCCATTTTATTTACAAAAGCAGCTTTACCAACGCCATGACTTGGATCGGCAAAAACTGGTAAATGTGAAAGCGACTGCATTAAAGGTATAACACCCAAATCAAAAACATTGCGGCTTTGCATATCAAAACTTCTAATACCGCGTTCACAAAGAATTACATTTTCATTTCCACCACTCAAAATATAATCGGCAGCTAAAAGCCATTCCGTTGCTTTGGCACTCATGCCACGCTTTAACATAATTGGTTTTTGGGTTTTACCTAACTCGGCTAATAATGAAAAATTACTCATGTTTCTAGCACCTATTTGAATAATATCGGTGTGGTTATATACATCGTCAAGGTTACTTAAATCCATTAATTCAGTTACCACACGCAGGTTATTTTTATTGGCAGCTTCACGAATATATTTTAAACCTTTATTTCCCAAACCCCTAAAACTATAGGGAGAAGTACGTGGTTTAAAGGCGCCACCTCTTATAAATTTTATTTGTTGTTTGTTTAAAAATTCAGCTATTGCATGAATTTGATCTTCTGATTCTACTGAACAAGGTCCAGCAATTAAGTTTAAATCATTTCCACCAACTTCAATTCCATCCACATCAAATGAAGTTTTGGTTTTGTATAATATGGATGAAAGCTGATAAGGAGTTGTAATTTCTATTAATTGCGAAATAAAATCAAAATGACTCAACAAACCTTTATTTTTTAATGCAGGAATGATTAACTGACAATTGAAATCTTGGTATATAAAATCAAAATCCTGTTCTTTTAAAAAGGATTGAATATTGCTAATTTGGTTAGCACTAACTTGTTTATTTAGTTGAACTATCACAATAAATTTTTTTACTGTTTATTTTATAATGGTATAATTAATTTTTAGTTTTAAATTTTTAGTGTCTAAAACTATTCTTCGAGCAGAAGTCTGGAAAACAGAACCATAAGTACTATTTGGAACAATCACACTTAAACCATAATGCTTATTCCCCGAACCATTTCTCAAATTGGTTAATAAAAAATTCAATTCACGAGCAATGTTAAATCTATATTCACCATTTTTTACACTTCCACCTAGGTAAAAGAAATTCTCAGAATAGGAATCTACAGTTAATATACTTCTTCCTAAGGAATCAGTTGATATTAAAGTAATTTGATTTGGTATTTTAAAATTATTATCGTCATAACCACTCAGTGATTTTACTACAATTTCAGCTTTTTGAATGGCTAATTGAGGCGAAGCCGCAAGTCTATTTAGCGTTGAATCAGAAATAAACATTCTTAATTTTGTGCCTCCCATTGATTGCAAATAACAAATATCTCGCTGTTGACTAGC
The DNA here is from genome assembly GCA_903901345.1 of uncultured Bacteroidota bacterium. GTDB lineage: Bacteria > Bacteroidota > Bacteroidia > UKL13-3 > UKL13-3 > JAAFJM01. The sequence continues at coordinate 4,331 of CAIUQQ010000113.1, forward strand.
ATTAAATTTAGTAGTATTTGGCTGAGTTAAAAACGAGCTATTATTTACGTATTTATTATACTTAGGATTTGCAAATTGAATTGGAAATTCAGCTCTTAAATGAGTGGTATCGTTTCTATAATAAACCACTAAATTGGTATATATTGAGTTTAAATTCATATACCAGAAACCACCTTCATTTGGCCCAAAATTACTTTCATCAACAATGGCAAAACCTTTATAAAAATCGTAAAAACTAGTTGAAGTAAATATTTTTTGATTTTGAAGTTTTAGTTTAAAATCATCACTCATTTTTATGCGCATACAAGCAGGAATTACTGCATTACTATACAAATAAGTATTTTTAATACTATCGTTTGGTGAAAACTTGGTGTTAAAAGTTCCAACAACTGTACTTGATTTTAAATAATTTCTGTTAGAAAATATTGCCGAAGTATCACTTAACTTTTCGGTTAATTCGTAAACTTTTATATCGTGAATAGCATTTATATCGCCAATACATGTGGTATCATTTCCAATTCTTAATTGCAATACTACAGAATCAATGATAACTTTGGAAGAATCGCCAAATGAAAATGAAGCTGCGTTATTAGGAATAGTATAAGTTGTTAAAATAGTAGCCTGCGATTTACCAAAAATTGGATCGTTGATGGCTCCTAAAATATATAATGATTGTTGGTGAGTAGCCAACGAATCCATAGTGGTAGTAAAAGAATTAAGAAAAATAGATTCCTGAGTTGAATTAAAACTTGAATCAGGATTAATAAACCCAACGGCTAGTGTATTTACGTCTTTTTTACAAGATGAATACAAGAGTGCAAAAGCACTTAAAAATAGAATAAAATTTTTGATAACTGCTAGGTTTTTAAATTTGACTTTGCAATAATTCATCGTACAAATTGTTGTAATCATCACCATAAGAACCTTCAACATGCTCGTGCATCAATTTACCTTTTTGCTTTTTAATAAATTTAATTACCTCAGCATCTATTTCAGTACTGGCTTTAACAATTGCATCGGCATGAGTAATTCCAGTAATGTATAAAGAATTGCTATCAGATTTAGCTAAAGTAGCCACTTGCTTGGTATCAATTTCATTTAAACCAGCTTTACGGGCAAAATCTTTTCCTAAGTTTTCTTCAAACTGATTTTCAAAAACAGAATAAACAACCTTAGCGTTTCTAAACACAGGTTCGTCTTTGTAAATAGTTTTAATATACAATGGAATTAAACTTGTCATCCAGCCTTGGCAATGGATAATATCGGGCTGCCAACCTAGTTTTTTAACAGTTTCGAGCGCACCTTTACAAAAGAAAATGGTACGTTCATCATTGTCATTATAAAAAACATTTTTATCGTTAGCAAAAACAAATTTACGGTGAAAATAATCTTCGTTATCTAAAAAATAAACTTGCATTTTAGCTTCTTGAAGCGATGCAACCTTAATTGTTAACGGGTTATCGTTGTCATCTATTGTAATATTAATACCTGATAAACGAACAACTTCGTGAAGTTTATTCCTTCTTTCGTTAATACAACCAAATCGTGGCATTAATACACGAATTTCGTTGTTTTTTTCTTGAATTGCCTGTGGCAATCTTCTTGCTAATTCTCCAACATTGGTAACTTGCAAATAAGGTGTCATTTCAGACGAAACAAAAAGAACTTTTTTCTTGGCCATACTAATAACTTTTTTTTAAAAAAGTATGCAAATTTACGATAATGTTAATATATTGATTAATATTTGCCACAAAAAAATTGCCTAAAAAAGGCAAAACACTGTAAATCAAAACTAAGTGATTGTATTTAAAACTATAAAAACACTTCAAACTTACCTAAATACACAAAAAGGTGGTGGAAATAGCATCGGATTTGTTCCAACAATGGGAGCATTACACCAAGGACATATTTCATTAATTCTTAAATCAAAGGCTCAAACTGACCTAACTATTTGCAGTATTTTTGTAAATCCAACTCAATTTAATAATCCTTCAGATTTAGAAAAATATCCTCGTAATGCAAGTGCCGATATGAAACTTTTGGCTGCTGTAAAATGCGATGTGCTTTTTATGCCAAGTGTTTTGGAAATGTATCCAAATGGGCAAGCAAAAAACACCGAAGATTATGGAGAAATTACGCGTGTTTTAGAAGGTGAAAAACGCCCTGGCCATTTTGATGGGGTAATTACCATTGTTTCTAGGTTATTTGAAATTATTGAACCGCATCAAACTTATTTTGGTCAAAAAGACTACCAACAATGTTTGGTTGTTCAAGAATTAATAAACAGACATTTTCCAAAAATAGTGTTAAATATAGAAGCTACTGTTAGGCAAACAGAAGGATTGGCTTTAAGTAGTAGAAATGCAAGATTGAACGAAGCGCAACAAATTGAAGCTTTAGCTATTTCAAAATCAATGTTTTATATAAAAGAAAATTGGGGAAATGATTCCATTGAAAACTTAATTGCGGCTGCAGAAAAAATGATTGAAACGCAAAAAAGTTTAAATATTGAATATTTTAAAATTTGTAATCGCACTCATTTAACAACATTGAATGGTCATTCAAAAAATTATAAGGAAGCTGTCATTTTAACTGCTGTTTTTTGTGGAGATATCAGGCTAATTGACAATTTAATTGTTTAAAAGTATAACAGTTTCCAATTAAATCAATTGTATTTTTGACCTAATTAATTGAAAACAAATGCAAAGAAAATATAGATATATTTTTGCTGTACTTTTTGTTTTAATTGTTCAAGGTTGCGGTAATAATAATGCATCAAAAACCGAAGCAATTAAACCAGAAATATATGGTAATTGGCTATTAGAAAGCTTATTAAACTACACTGATTCCGCTAAAAGTATCATTGGCCATAAACAGTTTTTTTGTTCCGAAATTATTATTAAACAACATTCCGATAGCGTAACAATTGTAAATGGTGATTATGAATATTGGAAAACAAAATGTGATAGTATTTCTGAAACAGAAATTTCATTGCATCACCTTTCTCATATGCCTCATAGCAATTTGTATTTAACTCCCGAAAACAAATTAATGTATTATGATTCAGCTGCTAAAAAAACTTTTTATTTTATTAAAGCCGTAAATAATCCAATAGTAAAAGCAAACTTGCATTTACCAGCTATGAAATATGAAATTAACAAAAGGCTATTTGAACATACTTTTATTGATTTAGAAACCAAAAAGAAAATATCATTTTCAGCTTTAAACGAAGTAAAAGGCGATAAGGAATACAAAACCTATCAAACATTTATAAACGATGAAACCGCTGATAAAAGTGAAGGAAATATAATGGAATTTAGCAATCCTAAAACTAAAAAGAATAAAATTACTATTTGGTTATTTAATCAAGATACACTTAAAATTTACACTACTATAAACACAGAATGTAAGGAATGTAAGCCGTTTTATGAACGCGGAGTCATATGGAAAACTTTGGTAAAACAGTAAATAATGCAAGAAATGATTGACGAAAAACTAAATCCTTGGAAGACCAAAAGTATAAAAACTGCTTACGACAATAATTGGATAGAAGTAGAACACCATGAAATAATTAACCCAAATGGCAATGATGGTATTTACGGTAAAGTACATTTTAAAAACCTAGCCATTGGCATCATTCCATTAGATGAAAATAACAATACTTGGTTAGTTGGTCAATATCGTTACCCAATAAATAAATACAGCTGGGAAATTCCGGAAGGCGGTGGAACATTAGGCGTGGCACCCATTGAAAGTGCTAAGCGCGAACTTTTGGAAGAATGTGGATTAGAAGCTGCCGAATGGACTGAAATATTGCAAATGCATTTGAGTAATTCGGTAAGCGATGAATTGGCAATTATTTATGTGGCAAAAAACTTGACTCAAAAACAAGCAGAACCAGAAGATACCGAACAATTACAATTGAAAAAACTACCTTTTTCAGAAGCATTTGAGATGGTAATGAATGGCACCATTACGGATAGCATGAGCGTAGCTGCCATTATGAAATTAAAATTGATGGGAATTTAGGTGGCTATCTTTTTTAAACTTCAATAGCTGAAATAGTCCAAGTTATTTTAACCATTTAGACAATATTTGTTTTGATTCATCTTTAGTTTTTGTAAAATCATTTTCTGAATCTACCAAACCCTTTTGAACTTTTTCTATAAAAATTAAATGATCAACCGTTAAATTTTTTGGCAATTTATCAAGCGTACTAAATAAAGGAGTTTTATTTATCATAATTTTATATTTTAAAATACTGATTTATAATTTACAATCTAATGTGGTTTAGTTAGTTTTTTTATTCAACTACTTCGTAGTTGGTATTATTTTTAATCACAAAATCCCCGAATTTTATTCGGGGCTATTCAAATTAAACTCCTTTGGGGTTTTGAGCGAATATAAACAATCCTGAAAGGATTGAATGTTAATAGCCCTGCTTGAAATGCAGGGTATGAAATCGATAAAAGTAATCACGACCCTGAAAGGGTCGAAATTCCATAATTAAACTACATTGATCTACAAAGTCAAGCTCAACATATAGTCATCACAAAGTCTTTCACCTAGCTGAAACGTGCGAATGTCAAAGGTTTTAAAGCCCATTTTATTATAAAATTTCAAAGCTTTGTGGTTTTCTTGCCAAACTCCTAAATAAATATTTTTATAATTTTGTTGTTTGCAATAGTCAATGGTAAACTGCATTAATTGCTGTGCAATTCCTTTTCCATGAAACTGTTTTCTAACATAAATTTTTTCAATTTCAGCACTTTTCCCCTCCAATTTTGAGTTAGTTTGGTTTAATAAAAGTTTTACATACCCAATATCTCCGGTTTCGTTATAAGCCAAAAAATAAGCTATATTCTCATCTTTTAAATTGGCAGCTAATTTTTCAATGGTATAAGTATTTGCAATATAGGCTTGCATGTCTGCTTCTGAATTCTCATCTTTATACGAATCGTAAAAAGTGCTTGCTCCTATTTGAGCTAAAACTGCTCGGTGTTTTTGTGAACAAATAACAATGTTTGAAACCATAATCGAATTAGTTATTAAACTTTTACAATGATAGAATTTTAGTTGAATTTTAAAAAAAGAATTAATACTAAAATGCTTTACTTTGCAGCTATGGCATTTTATCCAAAAAGCAATCCAAAACCTATAGATACCACCCAATTAATATATGGCCAACATGCAATTTTAGAAGCATTATTGGCAGCAAAAGATATTAATAAAGTAATTGTTCAGCAAACTGCAAAGAGCGAAATCATCAACGAGATTTTAAAAAAATGTAAGCAACAGGATATTCCTATTCAATACGCGCCAAAAGAAAAATTTGCTTTTCTTCAACAAAAAAATCACCAAGGAGTAATGGCTTATTTATCGCCAATAGCTTTCCAAAAAATTGAAGACATTATTCCACAATTATTTGACGAAGGCAAAACGCCTTTTATACTTATTTTAGATAGAATTACCGATGTAAGAAATTTAGGAGCCATTGCTCGTTCGGCATATTGCGCGGGAGTTCATGCCATTGTAATTCCTGCAGCCGACAATGCACCCATTAATGAAGATGCGGTAAAAACTTCGGCTGGAGCGCTCATGCATATTCCTATTTGCCGAGAAAAAAACTATAAAACTGTTTTGGAATTATTGAACCAAAGTGGTGTGTTAACCATTGCTTGTACTGAAAAAGCGAAGAAGAATTTTCATGAAATAGATTTAACTGTTCCAGTTGCCATTATTATGGGAAATGAAGAAACCGGAATCAGTCCAGAAATATTGAAAAAATGCGAAGAAATGGCTAAAATTCCATTGGAATTAGGTGTTCAATCATTGAACGTAAGTGTAGCTGCAGGAATAGCAGTTTACGAAACCGTAAGACAAAGGATTAGTTGATAGTTGGAATGAGATTGCTTCTCATGCTATGGCATGATCGCAATGGCGAGAACACAATGGTCCATCGTCTATCAACTATCAACCAAAAACCAAAAACTATCGTCTATCGTCTATCAACTAAAAACCAACAACTATCGTCCATCGTCTATCAACTGACAACTGACAACTATCAACTGACAACTATTTAAAAAGTAATCCATTTTGCCAAAGGGAACAGAAATCCATGGTAATGGCTACAGAAAAATGAATGGCAACGCCTAACCAAATGCTGTTACTTTTTAAACTTAAAACTCCTAAAACCACGCCAGCTATAATGGCTGCAAGGGTTTCGGGCAAGGGTTTTCCAAAATGTATCATGCAATACGGAATGGTCATGACTAAAATGGAATAAAATCCAAAACGTTTTTTATTGCCATGCAACATGAAGCCACGAAAGAAAAACTCAATGGCAAAAAACTGTAATAAATAAAGTAATTCCCAACTTAAAAACCTTGGGTAAAAACCTTCACCATCTTGCATTTTATAAAAAGGATATTTGTGCTGAAAACTTTCGGTAAATGAAACTGCAAAAACAATTGGAATCATGATACCAATGAGGAGTAAATAGATTTTATAATCTTTAATGGCGCCTTTTATTCCAAACCCATAATTGGAGAATTTGTCTTTGAAAACAAACTTAATAATGAGCAAAGGAATGATGCCATAAAACACCACAATATTCCCAACCCAAATGCTTAAATCAAAAAGTCTATCTTTAATAATATCGGCATATGAATCGGCTAAATGATGCAAACCAACATGATGCAGAAAATCGAACATGAACTCTCTTTTTCCAAAGTATTCATCTAAAGTAATACAAATAGCAGCACTAATACAAACAATAAAAGATTGAAACTTGATGGTTTCAACTTTGTTGGTTTCAGTATCATTATAAACTTTATAGACTAAAGTTTTTATCATATCTAACTTGTTCTTATAAGGAAAAAAATGGCTGATAAGAAAATTACAAGTTCGAGGATTGCGTAGCTAGAAAAATGGGATTTTATTGCAGACATTAGTTGGTAAATAGTAAGTAAAAATACACTGCTGGAACTGCTAAAAACAAGCCGTCAAATCTATCCATTACACCACCATGACCAGGTAATAGATTACCAGAATCTTTTACATCAATATTGCGTTTTAGGAGCGATTCGGTTAAGTCGCCAAAGGTGCCAAAAACCAAAGTAATTAAGCCAACAATCACCCATTCGTGTAAGTCTAAAATATCGAAATAATCGAATTGCGAAAGCACAAAAGCTACGATGATTACTAATGCAGCACCACCAAAACTTCCTTCCCAAGTTTTTTTAGGACTGATGCGTTCAAATAATTTGCGTTTACCAAATTTTCGTCCCACCAAATAAGCGCCAGTATCGCATGTCCATAGCATAATAAAAAATCCAATTGGCAAAGCACCATCGTAAGTTAAGCTGCTAAAACGGCCAAAATCGGCTAACATACTCAAGGGAAAACAGATGTAAATAATTCCTAAAACTTGGTAAGCCAAAGTATCGAATTCGCGTTTAGTTTTTTCAAATAGTTTTATAATAATCATGAGCAAAAACACAGGAATTAAGTGGTAAAACCAACCGTAATCCCAATCGTTTCTGATAATTAAAGCAAACATGATATTGATGATACTTCCAGCAATTACACCCAAATATTGCTCTATCCAATTTTTATCGGGCAGCATTAATTGATAAAACTCCTTAAGACATAAAAAGTTAATTGCGAACAGCAAAATATAAAACGACCATTCGTTTAAAACGGTGCAAAGCACAATGGTTAGTACAAAAAAGATTCCTGTAATGGTTCGTTGCCAAAAATTACTCATGTATAAAAAATTTATCCGTTAAAAATTATTTTTTTCAATTAAATGTAAAGCTGCTACCGCATTTTCTTTGTGGCAATATATTTCTACTTTGCCAAAGGCACCCGCATAACTGCTGTCGGTTTTATCAATATCGGATGCTTCAATGTCATTATCCGCTAAAAAAGCAATTATGTTTTGAGCAGTAAATACGCTGTTTACTTCTATTAGTTTTACCCAATCTGTCATGTTGCAATTAATTATAAATTTTTGGCAATTAATTAACTATTTATCCAAAAGTAGAGATGATTGATTAAATGTATTTACAGAATGTAAAGTAGAAACGTTGCAATGCAACTTCTTTGTTGCCGTTTTTAGTTTAAAAAAAGCAAATACAAATGTAATTTAAAAGATTTTGCACCATAAACATTTGTTTTTTCTTTGTTTTTTCCTTGTCCGTGGTGTAATACCAAATACCCATAAAATTCAGTATAATCCCCTGCTAGCGCAAGCAGAACAAAAGGCTACCGCACACATTTGGCATGTGGCTCCAACAAAACAGAACAAAGGTTTTATATGTATTTCCATAATAAATTTACTTCAAAGCAATTATATATTTTTATTTAGCATTTTTGCTTTTGTTGGTTTATCCACGCCACAGGCGTGAACCAGCGTTTCTGGGTTTTAATAAAGCAAAAGTATTAAATGGCATTTAAATTTTACGCATTACAAATGCTAATAGTAAGAAGTGCGGTTTGCAAAACCGCACCGGCTGCAAGTGCTGGCATATCCGAACTAGCGGAGAGGACACCGAGGACAAAAACCGCACCGGCTGGTTTACTTTTACCCAATCAATCATTTTGTGTTATTTATAAATATTTGTTTTAATTTTAGTTTGCTCATTGCAAAAAGAATGGCGACAATTCCAAATCCTGTAATTATTGGTATAATTATAGGAAAACTATAATCATCTTTTAAGAATGCTATTTCAGGATTTTTTTGAGCAATAAAATATGCTACAATGGTAATGCAATTATTTAAAAAATGCCCAACAATACTTACCCAAATATTGCCACTATAAGCAAAAGAGTAGCCTAATACCAAACCAAACATAAACCTTGGTAAAAATCCAAAATAATCGCCATGAATGGCGCTGAAAATAATGGCAGTAAAAATGACCGAAACATGTACATTATAAAAACACATTTTTACAAAATTTTGTAGGCATGCTCTAAAGAAAATTTCTTCAGTTATTGCTGGAATTACAGCAACAATTAAAATGTTAAACAATAACTGAGGAATGGTATTGGCGTTCACAAATATTTCCATTTGAAGTTTTGCAAAAGCTTCATCGCCCCGTAAAAATGTTTCAAAATCTTGGTAGTTTTCCGGGAAATGCAAGTTTTGGTTTAACTGCATTAACCAGGATGAAACAGGAATAGCCAATATAATTAATAGGATTATCAATAAATAATTATAAATTTTTGTGGGACTTTGTAATTGTAAAAAATGAACGGGGTTTTGGTAAATTGCTTTGCAAAATAAAAATGCAGGAACCACAAATATGGCCATTGAAATCAATGCTTGGTTTAACTTTAAAGCCATTACACCTTGAGGATTAGCTTTTGAGTTATAAATAATTTCGTTGAATGAACTTTGTAAATCTATGCCGAAAAAAGTTTTAGTAATGGCAATTCCTAACACTCCGCCAATTACATAAAAGGTTATAACCATTCCTGTTAAAATAAGAAAATTCCATAAAAAGAACAGAATTGGATGCGATGAAAAGGTGGGTATCTTAAACATTTTACTATTTTTGTGGGCGCAATATAATTTTAAAATAAATAATTGGTAAAAATAGGAAAAATAGAATTAGGCGATTTTCCACTTTTGCTTGCACCTATGGAAGATGTAAGCGATCCGCCTTTTAGAGCAGTTTGTAAGGATAATGGTGCTGATTTAATGTACACGGAGTTCATTTCATCGGAAGGGCTGATTAGAGATGCCATAAAAAGTAGAAAAAAATTAGACATTTTTGAATACGAACGTCCGGTTGGTATTCAAATATTTGGTGGCGATGAAGAAGCTATGGCTTTGGCTACTCAAATAGTAGATACCATTAATCCTGATTTGGTAGATATCAATTTTGGTTGTCCGGTAAAAAAAGTAGTTTGTAAAGGAGCTGGCGCTGGAGTTTTAAAAAATTTAGCACTCATGGTTAAGTTAACAGAAGCTGTGGTAAAATCAACCAAACTACCGGTAACAGTTAAAACCCGATTGGGTTGGGACGAAAATTCACAAAATGTAGAAGAAGTTGCCGAACGTTTACAAGACGTTGGCATCAGTGCATTAAGTATTCATGGACGAACACGCGCACAAATGTATAAAGGCGAAGCCGATTGGACTTTAATTGGTAAAATAAAAAATAATCCCCGTATTCACATTCCAATTTTTGGAAATGGCGATATAGATTCGCCACAAAAAGCAGTAGAATATAAAAACCGTTATGGAGTAGATGGCGTAATGATAGGCCGCGCTGCTATTGGTTATCCATGGATTTTTAGTGAAATAAAACATTATATAAAAACAGGCGAAATGCTTGGTGCACCCACCATTCAACAACGGGTTGAAGTTTGTAAAAAACATTTACAAAAAAGTGTAGAATGGAAAGGCGAAGGAGTTGGAATGCTTGAAATGCGCAGGCATTATACTTCGTATTTTAAAGGCTTAAATCATTTTAAAGAATACAGAACCAAATTAGTTACCACCAATCATTTAGATGATTTGTATGCAATCATTGAAGAAATTGAAGAAAAGTATAGTTTAGAGGCTGTAAGTATTTAAAAAGTTTTACAATGCAACTTTGGGGGTTGAATTACATCAAAATAAAAACAATTTTCAATTCTTATATTTTGCTATTGCGCTATAATGCATTTTCTATTATGTTTGCCTTTTAAGCATTTTTAGTAAAATCAAATAAGAAAACTATATCGCAACAATGAATAAATACAAATTAAGCAACAATGTACTCGGTTGGGTTACATTTATCATTTCCATTATTACTTACACACTTACGCTAGAACCTACAGTTAGTTTTTGGGATTGTGGTGAGTTTATTTCCGCTTCTTATCGTTTGCAAATTTGCCATCCACCGGGAGCGCCTTTATTCTTAATGATTGGTCGTGTGTTCTCACTTTTTGCATCCGATGCAAGTAAAGTGGCTTTCATGGTGAACATGGTTTCGGCAGTTACAAGTGCTTTGTGCGTGATGTTTACCTTTTGGACTATAACTCATTTGGGTAAAAAAATAGTTAATAAAAATGGCGGAGAACTTTCATTTCAACAAATTTTTGCCATTATGGGTGCTGGATTAGTTGGAGCTTTAGTTTTAACTTTTAGCGATACTTTTTGGTTTTCGGCTGTTGAAGCAGAGGTTTATGCCTCATCAAGTTTCTTTACAACTTTAACTTTTTGGTGTATTTTAAAATGGGAAGACAATGCAAACGAAAAAGGTGCTGACCGTTGGATTGTGCTTATTGCCTATTTAATTGGATTAGCAATTGGAGTCCATTTGTTAAACTTATTGGTTATTCCTGCTATTGTTTATGTTTATTATTTTAAAAAGAATACTTACACATTACCAGGTTTTTTAAAGGCCAGTGCTGTTGCTGTTTTAGCAATTGGTTTTGTACAATTTGGAATAATACCCGGCTTACCAACTTTAGCTACTAAATTAGATTTCTTTGCAGTAAATTCATTAGGAATGAGCACCAATTCAGGAGCAATCATGCTAATTGCAATTATGATAGTTTTAATGGCTGCACTATTACATTACACTCAAACTGCTATAAAAACTGGCTTATACGTTGCCATTGCTTGCTATGCAGCTTTATTTTTAGTTTCGTTAAATATTAACTTTTCAACTGGTAGTTTTATTGGTTGGGTTTTATTAACTGGCTTACTATATTTTCTTTTCTTTTATAGTAAAATATCAAATGCAGTAAAAAATATTTTAGTTCTATCATTTTCATTCATTGTTATTGGTTTTTCAAGCTACGCAATGATAATCATTCGTTCGTTAGGAAATCCTCCAATCGACATGAATGATCCAGACCAACCATTTGCTTTACTTTCATATATTAATCGTGAACAGTATGGCGATAATCCATTATTATATGGTCAGTATTTTTATGCTCGCGCAATTGATACCAAATCGAAAGGTATGAATTACCGCAGAGTAACTGATGCTAATGGAAAAGAAAGTTATGCTGAAGCTGGTGAAAAATTAGAACGCGTTTATGATCCAAAAGATTGTACTATTTTACCACGTATGTGGGCCGACAGAGCTGATTATATTCAATCATACCGCAGTTGGGAAAACATTCCTGAAGGGAAAAAAGCTACTTTTGGTAAAAATATTGACTTCCTTTTATCGTACCAATTAGGATTTATGTACTGGCGTTATTTCTTCTGGAATTTTGTTGGACGTCAAAACGATGAACAAGGATATGGCGATGCTACAAAAGGAAATTGGATTTCTGGTATTACCTTTTTAGATGAATGGCGCTTAGGTCCGCAAAAAGATATTCCAGCTATAATTAAAGACAATAAAGCTAGAAATACTTATTATGGAATTCCATTAATTTTAGGAATACTTGGTTTGGTATTTCATTTTAAAAAGAACAAAGAAGATGCAACGGTAGTTTCTACCTTGTTTTTGTTTACAGGATTTTTCATTATTTTATATTTGAATTTCCCTGCACATCAGCCACGTGAGCGTGATTATGCTTATGTAGGTTCTTATCAAACTTTTATTATTTGGATAGGCTTAGGCGTGTTAGCCATCATTGATTTCTTATCAAAGAAAATGAATGCAATGGCTGCTACCGCAATTACAACTACAGTTTGTTTATTAGGCGCGCCAATATTAATGGCTGAACAAAATTGGGATGACCATAACCGTTCTAACCGTTTAACAGCATTGCATTTTGCGGAAGATTATTTAAATTCTTGTGCTAAAGATGCTATTTTATTTACCAATGGTGACAATGATACTTACCCCCTTTGGTATGCGCAAAACGTAGAAAATATTAGAAGTGATATTAGAATTATCAATTTAAGTTTATTAGGAACTGATTGGTATGCCGATGGTTTAAGACGCCCTGCATACGATGGAAAACCAGTAGAATTTAGTTGGACTCCTGAAACTTATGCTGCTGAAAAACGTAATTATGTAGTGTTTTATGAAAATCCAGCTTTGGGTTTGAACAAAACAGATTATTACGATTTGAGTAAATTAATGGCTTTTATGGGCGATGACAATCAAAATAGTCAAGTTCAGTTACAAGGTGGTGATTATGTAAATTATTATCCAACCAAACGTTTCAGTGTAAAAATAGATAAAGCTGCTTGTTTAAAAAATGGTGTTGTTCAACCTGAAGATGCACCTTACATGGTAGATAGTATTAAGTTTGAAATTAGCAACGCTAATAACATGATGAAGCCTGATTTATTAACGCTTGACATCGTTGCTACCAACATTAATAAAAGACCAATTTATTGGGCAATTACTACAGGAAGCGATGTATATTTAAACATGCAAAGTCATTTTCAAATGGAAGGTTTAACTTACCGTTTGGTTCCTATATTTAACCAACAAGATCCTAATGATCCTAGTCCTGGACGTATCAATAGCAATATTTTATGGACTAACTTAATGACTAAATTTAAGTGGGGAAATATGGACCAACCTGGTGTTTATTTAGACGAAACTATTTTACGTCAAACAAAAAATTTCCGTAATATTTTCTATCGTTTAGCCGAGCAATTGGTTAGAGAAGGTAAAAAAGACAGTGCTATAAAAGCATTGGATTATTGCCAAAAAGTATTGCCATCTTCAAATATAGCTCACGATGTATTTTCAGTACGCTTAGCTGAAGGTTATTTCTTAGCTGGTGCATTTGATAAAGGAAATGCTTTATTGAAAGAAATTAGCAGTGGCTGTGAAATAAAAGCCAAATATTATAAAACTTTCCGTAGCACTAAAAAATATAAAATGGTTCAACCTGAATTAGAAGAAAATGTTCAAGTAATGACCTATTGTATGCAAGTAGCTCAAATGAATAAACAAGAAGCTGTAGCTAAAGAATTAGGCGATAAACTAAACGCAATTAGCGCAGGTTTATAGTAAAATATTCAAAAAAAAGCCCTTCAAAGTATTTTTTGAAGGGCTTTTTTTATTATTAAAATCAAGAATTTAACACAAGTAAAAATTAAGAAAATTTTTGGTTATTTATTAACCTTTAAAACAGTTAATTTGCACCATAAATTATTAAAAAAATTATGAAAAAAATAGTATTATTATCAGCAGTAGCATTAACCATATTTTCTTGTGGAAATGGAAGCTCAACAAAACAAGAAGGAACAACTTCTGATTCAACTCAAACAAAAGACACAACAGCACAAGAAACATATTACGGTGCTAAAATTACTCCAGATAGCGCAATTGCATTAAGTGATTTGAAAGCTGCAATGGGCGACAAAAAAGAATTAGCAGTTAAATTAACTGGAGAAGTAGAAGCAGTTTGCCAAAAGAAAGGCTGCTGGATGAATATTAAAGGTGCTAATGGCGAAAGCATGAGAGTAACTTTTAAAGATTATGCATTTTTTATGCCTATGGATTGTTCGGGGAAAACTGCCATTGTAGATGGTGTGGCAAAAATTGAAATTACAAGCATTGCCGATTTAAAAGAATTTGCAAAAGATGACAACCAAACTAAAGAAGAAATAGCTGCTATTAAAGAACCAAAAAAAGAATTGGTTTTTGAAGCAATTGGTGTTATTTTAAAATAGTTTTAAACAATAAAAGCTAATTATTAGCAAAACAAAAACCACATAGAAATATAGTTTATATAGCTTACGGGCTATGTTTTCTATGTACCTATGTGGTTTAATTTTTCTTTTTAAAATCAAATAGACAAAGCTAAACTTGTCGTTTTACATTGAATTTTTGAGAAATTTTCTCTTTCAATAACAACAAAAATTATCCTTGTTGCCTCATTTAAAATCCATTTCATGAAAAAAATATTTTTCTTATCTAGTCTATTATTTGCTAGTTTTCTGTTTGTAAATTCATGTGCTAATAACCAAGCACCAAAGCAAGAAGCAATTAAAAAAGACAGTGCTGCAAGCTGTAGTAATTCAACTATTATGGATCCAAATGCACCAAAACCAATGGCGTTAATGATGCGCAGCATGGCAGCAAATGCCGATAGTATAAAAGCAAAAATATTACGTGGAGAAAAATTGGACAGTTTGCAGTTTCCTTTCCTACGTTTTTACTTAGTAGAACCTACCGATAAAAATGTGTTAGAACCTGCTTTTTTTGAACATGCCAAGGTTTTTCAAAAAGCATTTTACGAAGTTTTTAAACATCCAACTGAACAAAAAAAATATTATAATTTGTATATTGGAAAATGTGTTTCTTGCCACCAAAATTACTGCAGCGGTCCATTGAAAAGAATCAATAAAATGCCAATAAATGAA
>CAIUQQ010000114.1 GCA_903901345.1 uncultured Bacteroidota bacterium
GTAAAAAATTATTTAAAAGAAAAACTTAAAAATAGTTCAAGTTATGAATCAATTAATTTTTCAAAACTAGATACTTTAAATGAATTTGATACCTCTGATACAAAACAAATTTCCCTTTATAAAATCACTCATTATTATAATATTATAAATTCTGAAAATGAAAAAACTAAAATGACAATTACATTTTTCCTTGATAAGAATTTAAAAGTGACCTATTCAAATACAAATAGTATAAATGGAGATTTTGGTTCTTTAACAGGAAATGTATTCTGGAAATACAATGATTATGTAGGAACAAAAGCAGATGCTGGTTCTAGTATTATTATTTACTCGCTTGATTCAATAAGAGGAAATTCGAAACAAGAAACAATTGCTGATATTCAAGGTAATTATAAAATAAACAATATTTTACCTGGAAAATATTTACTAATTATTAATTCTAAAAACACATTTAATTGTCCTTATCAAATCTTCTTTAATTTAGCAGAAAATAAACCTGAAATAAAACAATTATTTAATTTTGACCTTGATAAATATAAAAAACAATTTGTAGATATTTTTAATTTTATAAATAAATCTACTGAAATAAGTAACAACTTTTCAGAAGCCTGGAATTCATCACAGTTGGATGCATATTTATCAAAAACTAATGAACTAGATAGAACAAGAGATAAAATGATTGAGAACCTTATTGATTCATTCCCAATAGAATTTAAAGAAAAAATTCAAATTCTTTCAAGTTTTAGCAGATCACAACAGTTTTCAATAATTAGAGTTGAGGAGAATAAGGAAAAAAATATTATTACAGATTTTGGAATTTCTTGTTTATAAACTTTACAATCTTACAATCTTACAATCTTACAATCTTTCAATCTTTCAATCTTTCAATCTTTGTAATCTTTCAACCGAATCAACCTTAGTAACCTTCTTTTCATCACGTTTACTTACTCCAAATAAATAGGTTTTATCGTAGTAAATAAGCATGGCTTTTGCCCAATCGGCAAAATTATTTTCTTCCAATAATTGAACAGCTTCTCGGGTTCGTAAATCGCCCAAACGTTTATGCAGTTTTTGAGTAGCTTGTATCAATATTTGTTTGTCAAAATGCCCGTAATCTGTTATAATATTTTTTACTCTTTCGTCTACATCTATTTCCAAAAAATAAAGCTGATTATTGCGAATAGCATCATGAATTTTTGTAGGCACTTTACAACGACCAATCATGGAACTTTCGTCTTCAATCCAAATTGGAATTTCAGCATTCATTTTATACAGTTCAAATGCCAATAAATTTTCAAATTGTTCATTGGTTGGTTGCGGTGGCAATCCAATATTGCCAAAGGCAGAACCCCTGTGATTTGCCAAGTTTTCTAAATCTAAAACTTGAATATTTTGTGCAGCAAATTGTTTTAAAATAGTAGTTTTTCCACTGCCAGTATAACCACCTAAAACCTTAAAATTATAGTCAGCTTCTAACTTTTCTAATGTCCAATGTCTATATTTTTTATAACCACCTTGCAATAAATGAACTTGAAAACCTGCTGTACTTAGTAAATTTGCCATTATTCTGCTTCGCAATCCACCACGGTAACAATGAATAATTATTTCTCGGTTTCCAAATTGCTTATAAGCTTGTTTTACTAATTGATGGAAATTAGGACCTACTAATTTATAACCTAAAATAACTGCAGCTTCATGTCCATTTTGTTTGTAACTAGTACCAACTTCTTTGCGTTCTTCATTGGTTAATATGGGAAAATTAACAGCATTAGGAATATGTCCTTGTTCAAATTCTATAGGCGCGCGCACATCTATTAACGTAAGCGTTTCCTTTAATTTAAACAGTTCTTCTATGCTTGAAATTGGTTTAATCATTCAACAAATAATTTTTGCTTTGCGGACCTTGATTCATTAATAAATCCAGAACTGATAAATTAGCTTGGAAAGGATATTTTTCGGTAAATACTTGTAAATATTTCTTCATATTTTCTCCTTCTTCTACTTCATTTTGATTGCGTTTTTTAGCATCAAAATAATTGCGTAAATCGCTTACATTTTCATATTCCAATTCGTATTTTCCAGTAAAGGAAATTGGTTTTTCTTGTTTCAAAAGTTTTAAAATAAGTTTCAATAATTCGGTATTGAAATCAAACAAATATTCATGCTTTTGTTGGAAGTAAAAAGGTTCAAAAAAATCTTTGTAATAAAACCAAAATGATGAATTTCCGTAAGCCGATTGAAACGCCAACCAATGTTGTTTTTGCCAACTTTCAAGGTAGTTAATTTTTACCTCACCAAAAGCTTGTTTTGAAAAATGTATTTTAACCGTTGGAATACTCAAAACCTGCAAGCCATTTGCGCCTAGAATATGACAACGATTTGCATACGTTTGCTTCAAATAATTTTGATGCTTTTCAAGCAATATTTCATCTACCAAAAGCAAATGTTTTACATAAACCAAATTTGGTAAATAGGTGCTTGGGAAAATAGTTTTTGATTTCAGATTTTTAGCAAGTTTATAGACCATGGTCGATAGACGATAGTCCTATTGAAAGATAATTTTTTTTCCTATGGTCTATGGTCTATCGACTATTAGCTAGCAAATCTTCCACTTTCTCCCAATTTAAAACACTCCAAAAAGCTGTTACATAATCGGCACGTTTGTTCTGATATTTTAAATAATAAGCATGTTCCCAAACATCTAAAGCTATTATTGGAGTTCCTAAATCTTTTGCTATTTCTGTCATTAACGGATTATCTTGATTAGGAGTAGTAATAATTTTCAATTTACCATCTTGTTTAATTAACCAAGCCCAACCGCTTCCAAATATTCCCATGGCAGCTTTGGTAAATAACAGTTTGAAATTATCTAAACTTTCAAAATTTTCATTGATTGCCTTCAATACATTTTCACTTGGAGTGGTATTGGTTTTTAACAACGACCAAAACAACGAATGATTATAGTGTCCGCCTGCGTTATTGCGAATAGCACCCTGCATATCTTTAGGAATACTATTGATATTTACCAATACATCATTCAGCGTTTTATAGTTCCAACTCGTTATTTTAGCTTTGGCTTCATTCAGTTTATTTACATAAGCTTGATGGTGTTTTGAATAATGAATTTCCATGGTTTGCCTGTCAATAAATGGTTCTAAAGCATCGTAACTATAACCTAGAGGCGGTAAAGCAAAATCGTTTTCCAAACTAACCAAAGCAGCGGTAATTTGTGCTTCAGTTTTTTGAGTATTTAATAGGGTTGCGCCAGCTAAAATAGCCGCTGATTTTACAAACGTTTTTCGTGATACTTTCATAATATTAAAAAAAACAAATGTATTCTTTTAAGTTTAAAGTATGAAGGAAGTTCGGAATGCGAAGTGACAAAAATTCGAAATAAGTGAAATATAGAAGGAAGAGCTGTAAATATTGGATTGAAAGATGGTAGGTGAGAAACGGGCACTGAGAGGTGAGAAAGGAATGAAGCATGAATTTTGGATGTTGAATGTTGTCCCAATTCATCGAGATTGAATTTTGAATGAAGAAAAAATCACCAGCCAGAAGCTAGAAGCCAGTAACTAGAGGCAAAAAGTATGAAGTTATAAAAGCTAAACCATTTAGTCAGTTCGAGTCGAGAACAGGTTTGTTGTTTCTCGACTTCGCTCGAAATGACCAACAACCCTTAACCAATAACACTAAACCCGCTAACTCGTAACCCAACAACTATCAACTGACAACAATCAACTATCAACTTGTCAACTATCAACTAACAACTATCAACTAACAACTATCAACTATCTCAACAAGGTAACAGTTCCGTGCAAATGGTATGTTTTTGTACTAAATCCAATGGCATCTATGATATAAAAATAAACGCCATCCGGACAACTATTGCCATCATAAGTTCCGTCCCAACCGGGATTGATATTATTGGTTTCATACAAAAGACTGCCCCAACGGTTATAAATTTGCATATGATAATTGTTTATTCCATAAGAACGAATGGTAAAATAATCGTTTAAACCTAAGCCATCCGTGTTTTGAGGAGTAAATACATTTGGAACAAAAATGGTTTCTTTTTTTAGTACAGTGATGTCTTTTGTTATTACATCGCTACAGCCTTCGCTGTTAGTTACTTTTAACAAAGTTTTGTAAACATTGGGATCAGTGAATACAAATAATGGATCTTTTAAATTACTAGTTGAACTATTTAAATCGCCAAAACTCCAATAATACTTAGTTGCATTTGCACCAGTAAAAGTAAAATAAACAGTGTCGTAAGCATATGGATTAGCGGGAATATATGTAAAGTTGGCGGTAGGTTTAGGATTTACCAACATGGTTTTAAAACTACTGTCGGCACAAGTTCCATTACTTATAAAATGTTTTACTATAAAACTTCCTACTGTAATAGGGTTATATTGATTTCCTATCACATTGGTACCTGTAAACACGCCACCAGCTTCATTTGGCGTAAATATTGCTTTGGGGTCATTTACACAAAAAACAGAATCAGTAGTAGTAAATGTAGCATCTGGCCTAGGTTTTACTTCTATGTTTTTATAAGCTGAATCGGCACAATTAGCATTTGAAATTAAATATTTTATAGGAAAAATTCCTGTTGTAATGGGTGAAAATATTTGTGCGCTTACATTGGTTCCAGAAAAAACGCCACCAACTTGTATAGGTGTTAATGTAATATTTGGCGAGCCAATACAAACCAATGAATCCGACAATGAAAAAGCAGGATTTGGCTTACTAAAAACAGTAAAATTTTGGTTAGATGAATCAATACAAAATGCATTTGAAACAATGTGTTTTACAGAAAAAACACCAACAGTACTAGGCGTAAAAACAGTTCCTAACACATTGGTTCCTGAAAATATTCCTCCACTGGTACTGGGTATTAATATGGTACTGGCATCATTTAAACAAAAGGTAGTTTTTGATGATATAAAGAAAGGATCTGGCTTGTCTTTAACCTCTATGTTTTTACTTAAAGAATCAATGCAAGCACCATTTGAAATTTTATATTTTAAGCTAAATATTCCAACAGTATCAGGAGTAAATCTATTTATTACAACCCTAACTCCCGAAAATACACCACCAGCTTGAGTAGGCGTTAAAACAACTATTGGCGCATTTTTACAAACTATGGTATCACTTAAACTGAAATTTGGATTTGCATGGTTATTTGCATTGATTGGTTTTGTCAATGAATCGGCACAACTTCCAGTTCCTATTTTATACTTAATAGTAAAGCTTCCAGCTGCGTTAAAAGTAAAAACATTGGCAGTAAAACTTCCTGTGCTACTTGTAAAAACTCCTCCCGAAACAGAAGGATTCACATTGATATTGATAGGAATATTATTATAACAAAAATTACTATCGCTGAGTGTAAAACTAGCATTGGCTTTACTGGAATAAGTAACTTTTACGGTATCTTTTAGCACACCACATGAAGTAGTTTGGGTAACAATTAAATTTATAATTCCAATATCAAGCAAAGAAGGAGTATAAATTGGATTTAAAATATTGGTTTGGTTCAAAGATCCTGCACCCGATTTTGTCCAAGCATAAGTACCAGTAGCAGTACTTGTAGCATTAACTTGAAATGCTATAGCATTACACAACGAAGTATCGTTTCCTGCATTTAAAACACCAGTAGAAGCAATGGCATTAAACATCACTGAATCTATTTTTACACTACAATTTGATTTGGTAAATAAATATAATTTAACAGCACCCACATAACCTGTACTAATGGTAAATGAAGTGACTAAATTAGTAGTATCAGCAAATATTCCAGTGGCAGTATTACTAGCACGCCATACATAACAATTACTGCCTGTAACCGTTCCTGCCAAATTTAAAGTACTTCCGTTACAATAAGTAGGATTGGTAGTTCCAGCATCGCAGCTAAAAGGTGTAACAGGAACCGCACAACCATAATTTACATAGGTAGGAATTCCAGCATAATTATAATTTACTGCTCCACCATCTTCAGCTCCTACTGTTTGGTCTTGTTTTATTAAACTCGATGGAGTATAAGTAACTGTGTCGCCACAGGTTCCACTGTAAAGTATTAATTTTCTAGTGCCTGAACTTCCTTGATTTGCAAAATGGCCACCAGTATTTCCAGCAACTTGAATGATAACATATAAGGTATCCGATAATGAAGAAAAATCTTGAGCAGTTGGGTTAAAATCAGTACTTGTAATCAATAATAAATTTACACCGGCTGGAATTGTGCCATTAGCGTTTAATGGAATTAATTTCCCACAATTTCCTGCTGCAGCTATGATGGCATTGATGGTGACAATTTTAGCTAAGATTGAAGGTATTGTTGTAATGTTACTAAATCCTCTAAATATATTACCTGATGCACCTCCTGGAGCGCCTGAACCCCAATTCACTGTTTGATTAGGAGTACTTGCATAAGGTGCCACTCCTATGCTACTAACTGCTATTGGATTTGGTCCAATTCGTAACCTAACCATTTCATTTCTACCTTCGTTACTTCCATCGCAAGCATCTACCAAAATACTTTCTATTTCAAAACATTTGGTAGGCATGTTTGATGTGCTTGAACCACCTATACATGTTTGTGCATTTGTATTTGAAAATGTTAAAAATAAAATAAAAGCTAAAAATATCTTTTTGTACATAAACGGCTATTAACGAGCAAATATAATCAATTCATAATATATTTTCTATTACTATATTATTAACTTTTCTCAATGAAATTCATTAAATAAGGATGAAGTTTTGGATATTGGATTTTGGATGTAAAGTATGAAGTCCCGACACATCTGGAAAGCATAAAGTATGAAAAAATAAAACTCAATTCCCAATTCTTGTCTGGATTCGGCAAGCTCACCATGACAACAAACGCCCAACTCAACATTCAACATTTAAAATTACTTTGGTCAGTTCGAGCGGAGCCGAGAACTTCAAATTCTGGATTCGGCAAGATTAACATGACAACAAACGCCCAACTCAACATTCAATATTTAACATTCAAAATTACTTTGGTCAGTTCGAGCGGAGCCGAGAACTTCAACTTCTGGATTCGGCAAGCTCACCATGACAACAAACGCCCAACTCAAC
>CAIUQQ010000115.1 GCA_903901345.1 uncultured Bacteroidota bacterium
ATTGTTTTTAATGTAAAAGAGGCCTTACAAGCTGTTAGAAATGTATTATGGAGTCTTGATTCTGAATCAAGTAATATTGATAATTTATTAGACAGAACGAGGGCGAATTTGGATTTTATTTTTAAGGGTTCAGCTTTCGATTATTTGATTAAACATAAAATAGAAAGTGACAGTTTCAATATTCCTATTGATACAAAACGAAATATTTTATTAATAATTAAAGAAGCTGCTACTAATACCCTCAAGCATTCTAATGGCAATAAATTTATTGTTACCATTTCTAAAATGAATAAAAAATATTTCTTACAAATATCCGATAATGGAAACTGCTCCCAGCTTGAATTAAATAGTGATCGCTATGGTTTAAAAAGTTTTGAAAAACGAGTGGAAAGTATAAAAGGAAAGCTTCATTTATACCACAATGAAACTGGCTTCTTTATAGAATTGCTTTTTTAACTAACTTATGATTTAAATTCATTTAATTTTCTCATTGCCAATTTCTATTCATTTATTCACTAAAAACACATTTTTAAAAAACATCAAATGGTTAATTATAATGGACATATTGCATAAAACAATTTTTACAATTATATTCGCAAACATACTTAAATAAAAAAATGATAGAAAAACTCAGCGCAAGTAGATCGGAAGTTATGTTACATATTGGTAAAACAGTAGAAGATATAAATGATGAATACTTAAAACCTGTAGAAACAAATTGGCAAGCATCAGAATTACTACCCTTAACGTCTGATAAAACCTTTATAGCCGACTTAAAAACAATTCAAGAACAAGCACAAAATTTATCTTACGATTTTTTAGCTGTATTAGTTGCAGATACCATTACCGAAGAAGCATTACCAACCTATGAAACTTGGTTAGCGGGTGTACAAGGAATAGATCAATATGAAAATAATGGTTGGATGAAATGGCTACGTAGTTGGAGCGCAGAGGAAAACCGTCATGGTGATGCTTTGAACCGTTACTTATATTTATCTGGCCGAATTGATATGCGTCAGTTTGAGGCTTCTACCCAATTTTTAATAGCCGATGGATTTAATAATGGCGCTGCAAATGATCCTTACAAAAACTTTATTTATACTAGTTTTCAGGAAATGGCTACCAATGTTTCTCATCGCAGGGTGGCTACTATTGCTAAGCAAGAAGGAAACCATATTCTTTCAAAATTATGTGGTTTAATAGCTGCCGATGAAGCACGACATGCCAAGGCATACAAAACATTTGTTACCAAAATATTTGAAATTGATGCAAATGAAATGATGTTGGCATTTGAAACCATGATGCGTAATAAAATTTTAATGCCTTCGCAATGTCTTCGTCAGTTAGGCGAAGAAACAGGAATATTTTCAAACTTTAGTGATGCCGCTCAGCGTATTGGTGTTTACACATCCTATGATTATATAGATATCATGAAAACGTTAATTGAAGATTGGAAAATTGATAGTATGAGTAATTTGAAAGTAAATGGCGAAAAAGCACGTGATTATATTATGGCTTTACCAGATAGAATGACTCGCATTGCCGATAGAATTAAAATTCCTGAAACTGAATATAAATTCAATTGGATTTTAGCATAAATAATTAAAACATTTCAAAAGCACGTTACCTAATAAGTAACGTGTTTTTTTTGATTCTGCTATTATGGGTTCAGTTAGAGCGGAGTCGAGAAAAGTTCCTATTTGCTAATGCAAGTCTATGACTTGTTCAAAGCTATACCCACACGCCACTTGCGTGCGTTGCAGCCAGCAGCTAGTTGCCATCAACCAACTATTTACTTTATTGTACAATGCCATTCATTTTGTTTAGAAAAAACTTTAGAAATATACTTCCATAACTATTATTTTCGTTTAAGTAAAATGGCAAAATCTATCAAAGGAAATAAAGTGCTTTTTGGGAATGTAAATGATTTTCCAGAACCCGAAGAGCCCGAAGTAAAACAAATCAAGAAGCCCAATAACAAAGGCTCTTTAAAACTATTTTCGTTTTTATACGATGAACGTTTTTTAAAATCATTGGGCATTACCATGATTTTATTTGCCATGTTTTTATTGGTAGCAGGTTTTTCATTTTTATTTACTTGGCAAGCCGACCAAAGTTTAGTAAAAAATATGTCGTTTGGTTTTTTTCAACTTGCCGATGATTCTTTAGCACAAAATGCGTTGGGAAAATTAGGAGCATGGCTTGGATTTGTGTTTTTTTATAAAGGTTTTGGAGTTGCTTCCTTTGCTTTTTGCATCATATTTTTCTCTGTTGGTATTTATCTTTTAACCAAATTACAGCCTATTCCAATTTTCAAAACGCTTAAATATTCTTTCTTTGGTGTTATTTGGATTTCACTTATTTTAGGGTTTGTTTTTAATCAAACTTATCAGGTTTTAGGAGGTGTATTTGGTCATTTTGGAATTATTTATTTACAAGGATTAATAGGTAATATTGGTACGGTTTTATTTCTGTTTTCATATATTTTGGTTTTTGCTATTGCAATTTTTAACATTGAATTTTACCAGCCAAATATAAAACTTCAAGCTGTTTCAATATTTGAAACTAACCTTTCACAAAATCAAAATGAAGAAACAATAACAGCTACTGGAGGTAATAAAATATTTACCGAAGGTGGTGCTATAACTATTGCTGATGGATTAGATTTAGCACCATTAGATGAAGAAAATTTTGTACTTGTAGAACGTCCGATTGAGGATTTAACAGCATTGGAAAATGATGAATTCCCAATAGATGAAGATTCGCCTTTGGAAGTTTTTACTCCTCAGGAGCATCCAACACAAATAAGTGATGAGACTTTTAAAACCAACAGTGGTTTGGTGTTAGAGGTAAAAGATGTTCCTGATGAAGCTCCCGTTCCAACATTTAAAAAGCATTTTGGAATAGACGAAGCCTACGATCCTACTTTAGAATATAGAGGATATACTTTTCCAACTATTGATTTATTAACCGACTATGGCGAAAGTAAATCGAAAATTGATACCAATGAATTAAGTGAAAAAACGCGTATGATTGAAGATACGCTGAAGAATTATAATATTGGTATTAAAAAAATATCGGCAACAGTTGGGCCAACTGTTACATTATATGAAATTATTCCGCAAGATGGTGTTAGAATAGCAAAAATTAAAAACTTAGAAGACGATATCGCTTTAAGTTTAGCAGCATTAGGAATTAGAATTATTGCCCCAATTCCGGGCAAAGGAACAATTGGTATAGAAGTTCCAAACTCTAATCCTGCTATTGTGCCAATGAGAAGTTTAATTTCATCGGCTAAATTCATCAATGCAGAAATGGATTTACCCATTGCTTTTGGTAAAACAATTTCGAATGAAGTGTTTGTAGCTGATTTGGCTAAAATGCCACATTTATTAATGGCGGGTGCTACCGGACAAGGAAAATCGGTTGGGTTAAATGCTATTCTTGTTTCATTATTATACAAAAAACATCCTTCACAAATTAAGTTTGTATTGGTAGATCCGAAAAAAGTAGAATTAAACATTTACAAAACCATTGAGCGACATTTTTTAGCCAAAATTCCTGGTGATTCTGATGCTATTATTACTGATACTAAATTAGTGGTAAACACACTTAGTTCGCTTTGTAAGGAAATGGACGAAAGGTACGACTTACTAAAAGATGCACATGTAAGAAATTTAAAGGAGTACAACGCAAAGTTTTTAACAAGAAAATTAGTGCCAACCGACAAATTAGCACACCGTTTTTTACCTTATATAGTGGTTGTAATTGATGAGTTAGCTGATTTAATGATGACAGCTGGTAAGGAAGTAGAATTACCAATTGCCCGTTTGGCACAGTTAGCGCGTGCCATTGGAATACACTTAATTTTAGCTACGCAACGTCCTTCTGTTAATATTATTACGGGTACTATCAAAGCAAATTTCCCTGCAAGATTAGCCTTTAGGGTTTCTCAAAAAATAGATTCTCGAACTATTTTAGATGCCAATGGAGCTGACCAACTAATAGGAAAAGGAGATATGCTTTTTAGCAATGGTAACGATTTGGTTCGTATTCAATGTGCGTTTGTAGACACACCAGAAGTGGAAAGAATAGCAGAATTTATTGGCAATCAAAGTGGAAATGAACCTTACTTATTGCCTTTGGTGAGCCTAGAAGGTGACGATTTTGGTGGGGGAGGAGAAATATTTGACAGTAAGGATAAAGACGAATTGTTTAACGAAGCTGCTCATTTAATAGTTTCTAGTCAGCAAGGTTCTACATCGTTATTACAGCGTAAACTTAATTTGGGTTATAACCGTGCTGGCCGATTAATAGATCAATTAGAAAAAGCAGGAATAGTTGGTCCTTTTAAAGGCAGTAAAGCCCGTGAAGTTTTATTAATAGATATAGTAGAACTAGAAGAAAGATTGAAACATTTGTAGTCTAAAATCCCTATTTAGACAGGTTGTTTTGATGTTTCTCTGACATAATAAACCTTCCGACATTTTAAACATTTAAACTTTTTTGCTACGTTATTAAGTTGAATCAATTTTATAAAAAAACCTCTTGAAACTCTTTCAGTAGCATTAGTTTGGCAATATGGACATTTGTATTCAGTAGTATTTTTTTTTCTATATTCTATAAAAATTCTAACTGTTATAAGTACTCCAATTACAACTAAAACAAGTTTGTAGTTATTAATGATTTCACTAACTAAATTGTCTATTATATTCATAATGCGAACCTAGTGGTAATTATTCACATAATGATTTAAATAATTGTTATTTAAAAAAACTCCTAAATAATACAAATGGTAGTAAAACACATGTGAATGATGTATTCAATAAATTTAAAGTAATTGAATTGAATACTCACCTAAAAGAAGGTATTTGGAGGTTTTAAAAGTAGTAAAGTGTAATAATAAATAGGAGTATGGTAGTTATAAATACAGCAGATGTTACTATCTAATTGGATTGCGTTAAAGTTGCTCTAACATAATAACTTTTCCAGCATTTTAAGCATCTATACTTTTTTGTGGCAATATTCAAATGTGCTAATTTTTCAAATAAACTCCTTGGAACTCTTTCGTTTTCTGAAATTTGGCATTTTGGACAGTTGTTTTCAATAGTAAATTTTTTTTTATATCCAATTATTATTCTAACTACTGTTAGAGTTACAATTACAATAAGTATAAGTTTTTTATTGTCAATGATTGAAACAACTAAATAATCAATATTCATGTGACAATATTATTAATAATAAACTAATAATTGAAACTTTGAAAAGATTATTATTGTAATTCGTTTATTATTA
>CAIUQQ010000116.1 GCA_903901345.1 uncultured Bacteroidota bacterium
ATAAGCATGGGGTAAAACATGGCCATGAGCATAAAAATAGCTTTCCATTTTAAGTTTAATCCTTGTGCTCCAATTAACCAACGCTTTCGTTGATGCAGAAAACTTATTAAAGAATATTGCGCTTTTGATTGATTTAAATTATCGTTTTCCAATAAATTAATTGATTCATAACCATTATTTTTAATTGCTGTAAATAAGGCTAAATCTTCAGTTACACTAAAGTCCAAATTTTGATAACCACCAGTGGCCAAATAAGCTTTTTTACTTACAGCCATATTATTGCCAACGGCAGTACTTTTAAGTCCTAAATTATCAAATGCAATTAGCAATCCAGAAAAATACAACCAATCAATACTTTGCATATTTGTAAAAAAGCCCTTTCCACTAACAATAGTTGTTCCTGAAACAATTCCTATTTTTGGGTTATTAAAATAGGGAACAATGCTTTTTACCCAATTTGCATTTACATGAATATCAGCATCGGTAACAAAAATAATTTCATGGGTACTTTGTTCAAACAAATGTGCTAAAACATTGGCTTTTGCTTTCGCTTTTCCCATTTGATTTGGAATATTTATTAACTTAAAATATGCTTTACCTTGAATAAATTCGATAATTAATTTTTCGGTTTCATCGGTAGATTGATCGTTTCCAATTAATATTTCAATATTATTTTTATGATAATCCAATAACTCCAACGATTTTAAACAATCAATAATATTAGTTTCCTCATTGCGAGCAGCAATTAAAATTGAAATATTGGGATATTGGTCATTTGCAATGAAAATGCGCTTTTGTTTTGGAATATTTAACAGTGAAACAAAAAGGGTAAATTGCAAGCAAACAAAGCAAAAAAGTAAGAAGGTTAGGGCTATTTCCACGACTCGCAAATAAAAATAAAAATTGTCTAAATTTTGCAATTTTTATAAACAATTAGAAACAAACACAATAGAGTTTAATAAAAGCTAATTAAAACTTGCATGCCTATTTAAAAATTATATTTTTGCAATCCTTTTAAATAAAATAGAAATAAAACAGTTTATGAAGAAAATTTCAACATTCGCATTATCATTTTTAGTATTATCAATTACGAGTCAAACATTTGCTCAAAAAGGCAAAAAAAGTAACGCTACAGCTGTAAAAGTTATTCCCGCTGTTAAGTCAAATCCAGTTGTTTTTGTTTATGGAACAGATACCGTTTTCCAGAATGAATTTGAAAGATTGCTTTATAAAAACAAAACCAATAAGGATAAATTAACAGAGAAAGAAGTACGTGAGTATTTGGAACTTTATATCAATTTTAAACTTAAGGTTAAGGAAGCTAAAGCAATGAAATTGGATACAAATAACAATTTTAAAACGGAATTAGCAGGTTATAGAAAGCAATTAGCAAATCCTTATTTAACTGATAAAAAAGTAAGTGAAACGTTAATGCAAGAAGCATATCAGCGTATGAAAACTGAAATAAATGGTGGACATATTTTATTATTTTGCAATGAAAATGCAAGTCCTGCCGATACAATAGCTGCATATAACAAACTATTAGATTTAAGAAAACGTGCTTTAAAAGGTGAAAATTTTGATTCATTGGCAAGCAAATATTCTGAAGATCCTTCAGCAAAAAAACAAGGTTCAAAATTAGGCTGGTTTACGGTTTTCCAAATGGTTTATGCATTTGAGAACAATGCTTATAAAACAGGTAAAAATGAAATTTCAATGCCTTTTAGAACTCAATTTGGTTACCATATTTTAAGAGTGAATGACAAACGTGAAGCAAGAGGTGAAGTTAAATTAGCGCATATCATGATTAGAAATCAATATGAAGCTGCACCTGAACAAATTCAAGATGCTCAAAATAAAATTGATTCAATATATGGTTTACTAAAACATGGTGAAACTTTTGAAGCAATTGCAGAGAAATATAGCCAAGATGAAGCTAGTAGTAAAAACAAAGGCGTTATGAATTGGATGGCTAGTTTAAGCGGTTATCCTGAAGAATTTAAAGACGTTGCTTTTTCTTTAAATGTTGGTGAGGTATCTAAACCATTTAAAACTAATTTCGGTTTTCATATTATTAAATTAATTGAAAAACGTCCGCTTGGAGAATTTAAAGATGTACAAGATGTAATTAAGCAAAAAACCAATAAAGATTCTCGATCTGAAAGTTCAAAAGCAGCAGTAGTTACAAGAGTAAAAGCAGAAAACAATTACAAAGAAAATGCTGCTAATTTAAAAGCATTTGCAAATACTTTAGACTCGAGTTTTATAAATGCTGCTTGGACATACGATGAAGAGAAAATAAGCACAAGTCCTTTGTTTACAATAGGAACTGCAACATATTCTGTTAAAGATTTTGCAAGTTATTTAAAAGCAAATCAACAACCTTTAGAAAAAGCATCTATTTTTATGGCTGTTCAACATACATTTCACAATTGGGCTAATGATAAATGTTTGGCTTACGAAGAATCAATTCTAGGAAATAAATACGAAGATTTCAAAAATGTGATGCAAGAGTATAATGATGGGATTTTATTGTTTGATTTAACCGATAAGAAAGTTTGGAGTAAAGCAGTAAGTGATACAATTGGTTTAGAGAAATTTTATGAAATGAATAAAAGAAATTATAATTGGAAAGAAAGAGTTTCTTATTCTATTTATACTTGCTTAAATGAAAAAACCAAAGTTGAAGCAGTGAAAATATTCAGTAAAGGAAAAACTCAAGCTGAAGTTTTTGAAAAATTAAACAAGAAAATTGCAGGAACAATTAGCAGCAAAGAAGTTAAAAGCGAACGCTCTGATGCCACTGCTGATAAGCTATGGGATAAAAAAGGAATAGTAGATATTGCCAATGCAGAAGGAAGTTTTAAATTTTATATTGTAAACGGTGTAGTAAATAGTGAAACTAAAACGTTAAAAGAAGCAAAAGGTATGGCAACTAGCGAATATCAAAACCAATTAGAAAAAGATTGGATTAAGGAATTGCGAAGTAAATACAATATTACTGTTAATGATGATGCTGTAAAAGGATTGTTTTAGTAGTTTAAATAAAGAAATATATACTTAAAGAGATTGCTTCATCCCAAGTTTTGAGATGAGACAATCTCTTTAACATTTAAAATAAGATTACATTTTGCTTTGCAATAAAGCGAAATACCAGTTAAAAATAAAATATAAACGTGTTTAAATCAATAAAATTATCAGTAATTTTTACTGCATTTATCTTGATAGTTTTCGGGATGGTAAATACATGTATTGCCCAACCAGGTTCAGGTGAAACAATTGATGGAATAGTTGGAGTATTTGCCGACAAAATTATTTTACATTCAGAAATAGAATTTGAATATCAACAGTTTTTAAAGGAAAATCCTGATAAAAGAAACGATACCATTAGGTGTGATATTTTAAAACAAAAACTTACTGAAAAACTGCTTTCAACCAAAGCAGAAATTGATAGTTTGCCACTTACTGATGAAAGAATAGATGGAGAATTGGAACAAAGAATTCAATATTTTGCTCGCCAATTTGGAGGAGAAAAAGGATTAGAAGAGTTTTATGGTAAAAGTATTTTAGAAATAAAACAAAACTACCGCGATAAAATAAAAACCAGTTTATTGATGCAGGAAATGCAGCAAAAAATATTGAAAGACATAAAAGTTTCTCCCACCGATATCAAAACATTTTTCAATTCATTAAACAAAGATAGTCTCCCGTATTACAGCGCTGAAGTAGAAGTTTCGCAAATTATTATTGAACCAAAAGTTTCTAAAGAAGCCAAGGAAATTGCTTTTCAAAAAATTACAGAACTTCGTGATCGCTTATTAAATGGTGATAATTTTAGAACTCTAGCTAAAATTTATAGTGACGACAAAGGAAGTGCTGTTCAAGGTGGTGAATTAGGTTTTTTTGGACGAGGAATGATGGTTCCAGAATTTGAAGCTGCTGCATTTAAAACTTCTCAAGATAGTATTTCTAAAATCATAGAAACTAAATTTGGTTACCACATTATTCAACCGATAAAAAGACGTGGTGAAGAAGTAAATGCCCGACATATTTTAATTCGTCCACAAATTTATAAAGCCGATATTGAATCAACTAGATTATTCCTTGATTCCATTGTAAATTTAATAAAAATAGATAGCTTCACATTTACTAATGCCGCTAAAAAATTCAGTACGGAAAAAAGATCTGCTGCTCGTGGTGGTTTTTTATCGGATATGAATACTGGAAATACAAAAATTCCTGTTGATGAATTACCAAAAGATGTATTTTTAATTGTTCAAAATTTAACACCAGGGCAATTAAGCAATGCTGAATTAACTACTATTCAAAGTGCAACTGGCGAACCAATTAAAGTTTGGCGAGTGTTGTATTTAAAAACAGAAAGTAAGCCACATATAGCTAATTTAAGAGACGATTATCAAAAAATGCAAATAGCGGCTGAACAAGACAAAAAACAAAAAACATTGGCACATTGGATAGACAAAAACCGTAAACAGTTTTATGTTCAAATAGCTGACGAGTATAAAACTTGCCCAAGTTTAGTTTCATGGGAAAGTCACAATCAATAAATTTATTAATCAATTAAACCCTATTTATAAAACATGTCATATCCTAACGATGTAGCTGCAGCAGATGCTTTACACCAAAAATATAATGAGTTAAAAAAAGAAATTAGTAAAGTTATTGTTGGTCAAGATCAAATTGTAGAAGCACTTTTGATTTCTATTTTCAGTAATGGACACACGCTAATGATTGGTTTGCCAGGATTAGCCAAAACACTTTTGGTAAAAACATTAAGTCAGGTACTTGATTTAGATTTTAACCGCATTCAATTCACACCCGATTTGATGCCAAGTGATATTACAGGAAGTGAAATTTTAAATGAGAAACGCGAATTTCAATTTCTTCGCGGACCAATATTTGCCAATATTATTTTGGCAGATGAAATAAATAGAACTCCTCCTAAAACGCAGGCAGCTTTATTAGAAGCAATGCAAGAAAAAACGGTTACTATTAATGGTCAATTACATCATTTACCAAATCCATTTTTTGTTTTAGCTACTCAAAATCCAATTGAACAAGAAGGAACTTACGCATTACCCGAAGCGCAATTAGACCGTTTTATGTTTAATGTCTTTTTGGATTATCCTACTTATGAGGAAGAGATTGAAATTATTAAAAAAACTACTAGTAACCACAAAGTTGAAATGAATAAAATTATTCATGGAAACGATATTTTAGCTTTTCAAGAATTAGTACGTAAAACTCCAGTTGCAGACAATGTAATAGAATATGCAGTAAAACTCGTCAGTAAAACTCGTCCTGATAGCCCATTTGCTACTGAAGAAATTAAGAAATATATAGAATTTGGTGCTGGTCCAAGAGCTGGGCAATTTTTAATTATTGGCGCTAAAGCGCATGCATTATTACATGGAAAATATTCACCAGATATTGAAAACGTAAAAGCAATTGCTTTAAATATACTTCGCCACCGTTTAATTAAAAACTACCGAGCCGAAGCTGAAGGAATAAAAATTGAAAGTATTATAGCTGGAATTTTATAATAAATTAGCAAAGTCAATTATTGCAAAGCAACAAAAAAAGCAAATTGAAATATTTCAATTTGTTTTTTTTTGTTACCATTTGAATACGATTACAGTTGATTATTTCAATAGCTGTAATTTTAAAAGTGCAACCTTTTATTTTTAAATTAGTCATAAAATAAATTCAAAATAATAAATGAAAAAACAGATAATAAACCTTGCCATTCTAATTTTTATAACTTCATTCTTAAACGCACAAACAACTATTGGTTTAATACAGCACGATTTAGGATCAACTGACAGTGGATATGTATTATTTGCACCCATGAAAAGTAAAAACACCTATTTAATTGATAAGTGTGGCAAACAAGTAAAAACATGGACTAGTAATAACACCCCTGCCCTATCATGTTATTTATTACCAGATGGTTCTTTACTTCGTACTGGAAATATTAACAATCCAAATTTCAATACCGCTGGTACAGGAGGTTTAATAGAAAAAACAGATTGGAATGGGAATGTAACATGGAGTTATATTTTTTCAGATTCAATTAATTGTCAGCATCATGATATTAAACCTTTACCAAATGGAAATGTCCTATTAATTGTTTGGGAACTAAAAACAAATACTCAAGCGATAGATCAAGGTAGAAATCCATCATTAATTTCATCTGTAGTTTGGAGCGAAAAAATTTCAGAAATTCAACCTGTTGGGTTAAATGGTGGAAACATAGTTTGGGAATGGAAATTATGGGATCATTTAATTCAAGATTTTGACAGTACTAAATCAAATTATGGTTCGGTTAGTACCAATCCACAATTATTGAATATAAATTATAATGCTGGAGTTGCAAAAACAGATTGGATACACTTTAATTCTATAGATTACAATCCAGAACTTGATCAAATTTTATTAAGTGCACATAATTTCAATGAAGTTTGGATAATAGATCACAGCACAACTACAGTTCAAGCTGCAAGTCATTTAGGAGGAAAATCGGGTAAAGGTGGCGATTTAATTTATCGTTGGGGAAATCCACAAGCATATAAAAATGGTACTGCTGCTGATCAAAAATTATTTGGTCAACACAATGTAAGATGGCTTGAAAAAGGTTTACCTTATGAGAATCAAATTATGATTTTTAATAATGGATTAAATCGTACTGGGGGAGATTATTCAACCGTTGAAATTATTAATCCACCAGTAATTGGATATAATTACGTACCTACTCTTCCGTATTTACCAACTACAACTTCTTGGAAATATAATGATGGAAATACTAAAAATTTAAGTGCAGGTAATATTTCTGGTGCTCAACAATTGCCTAATGGAAATGTGCTAATTACTAATGGACCTGTTGGAACTTTTTTGGAAATAGATTCAACAGGAAAAACAGTTTGGAAATATAGTAGTCCCGTATCAAACTCAGGTATTATTGCACAAGGTGCAAATGCAATTCAAAACATTGTTTTTAGAAGTATTTTTTATCCAAATAATTATAGTGGATTTGCTGGTCGTACACTGATCCCTGGCAAAACAATTGAGCCTATTAATTTGGTTTCTGATTCATGTAATATGAAAACAAACAACATTGATATAGAAACACTCAATTCAATTTCAATATTTCCAAATCCTGCTTGCGATTTTATCAATATTCAAAATTTAAGTAATTCTGATAAAAATATCAATATTGAATTGTATGATTTAATAGGTACTTTAATTCAAAAACACACTTTAAAAGTTGGCACTACAAATACCGTTTTAGATAGTAAAAATTTAAATTCAGGGAATTATTTATTAAAAATTTCAAGTGAACAACATTTAATGGTCAAGAAAATTACCATTGTAAAATAAATAAAAAAGGAAATATAAAAAAAGCCTATTTGAAAATTTTTCAATAGGCTTTTTTTGCATCATTTAATTATTAGGATTTCGAGTTTTTCCTTTCTAATTCATTAATTACATTTATCCAATTCTACTTTTACAAATTCCATTAATTGTTTGATATAAGGAGCGGTAAAATTAAATTCAATACCAGCAGTTATATATATATCGCCAATAGTTTTTGTGTAACCTAAACTTAAAGCGGCTTTATATTGAGCCAATGCGGTTGATTTATCTGCAATATAATTTTTCCAAACTGCCAAAGCTCCTAATTGAGCCATTCCATATTCAATATAGTAAAATGGTACTTCAAACAAATGCAATTGTTTTTGCCATGTATAAGCTTGTATGGCTTCATAACCTGTCCAATCAACCATTCCAGTTCCAAACTCTTTGCTTAACGCTACCCAATACGTTTTACGTTCTTGCGCAGTGTGAGTTGGGTTTGTATAAATCCAATGTTGGAATTTGTCAATGGTGGCAATCCAAGGTAAAATTCTAATAATTCCTTCCAAATGTTCTTCTTTGGCACGGTTAAAATCTTCTTTGTTGGTATAAAATTCATCTTGTCCTTCGTAACTAATTAGTTCCATGCTCATGCTAGCTAATTCTGCTACTTCGCTCGGACAATTTTTAAATGCTGCTAATTCTAAGTCTTTACTTAAAAAAGAATGAACAGCATGGCCGCCTTCATGTAACATTGTTTCCACATCGCGGGTTGACGAAGCAGCATTCATAAATATAAAAGGAACACTGGTTTCTGCCATTGGATAATTATAACCTCCGGGTGCTTTGCCTTTCCTACTTTCCAAATCAAGGCGCTCCATATTGTCCATGGTTTCTATACACCAAGCAAAATAATCATCTACTTTTCTAAAGCATTTTTCGGTTTTATCAATTAAATCTTTGCCACTTGTAAATGGTTCTAAAGCCTCACGGTTTTTGGTATCAACTTCCATATCCCAAGGTTTTAAATCATGTCCAAGTTCCTTTTTTCTAACTTCGTTAAATGCTTTTACCAAAGGTAAAACTTCTAACTGAATAGCCTCGTGAAAGGCAAAACAATCTTCTGGTTTATAATCAAAACGGCCAAGGGCGGCAAACATATAATCCCTAAAGTTATTGAAACCTGCGTTTAAAGCTACTTTATTTCTAAGCACAATTAACTTATCAAACAAATCGTCTAACTCTTGTGTATGAGCGGCACGAACTTCATTTATTTTCAAAAATGCATCTTCACGTTTTGCTCTGTCAGTATTTTTCAAAAAATTAGCTGCTTGTTGAAGCGTTAATTCTTTACCATCAATGGTAACACTTAAACCACCAACAATGCTACCATATTTTTGACTTTCAGTAGCTATTTCGGCCATTAACGGAACGTTTTCCTCCCTAAATATTTCTATTTCTGACTTAATTCCTCTTAGGTAAATAAAATATTTATCGTGTTCTAATTCCTCCATGAATTTACATGCTACTAATTTTTTATTTAACTGATCTGATATTGGAGAAATTTGTGGTTCTATTTCAGTTACAAAAAACAAATAAGCTTGTTCAAGGTCTTTATTATTGCTATCGCACGTCATTTTTACATAACGCCAAGCCAAATCTTCACTCACAAAAGCTTCCAATTCACTTCTGTCTGAC
>CAIUQQ010000117.1 GCA_903901345.1 uncultured Bacteroidota bacterium
TGGATTCAAAGTTGGTTGTAGCTCAATATGTATACTAGTTAACTCTTGAAATATAGTTTGATTTTGATTATAAATTTCATTGACTTTATGAATAAATGCTTTGGCAATTTCTTGTAATGGATACTCGTTAATATTTTTTTTCTTGAATTCATTACTAGTCGTTTTTTCGATTTCTTTTGGAAAATGTTTTTCGCATGTAAAAATGTTATTGGGACATTTTCTTTTACATTTTTTATTACAAATAGTACCATTTTTACATTTTTCTTGACAAAAAAATTCATCAGTATCCAAAACATTATATATTTCCCATAACAAAATTTCAAAACTTGAATTCATAATACACATACTCAAATTACGAATACCAATATCAATACAAAGAGTAATCATTTATTGTAAACTTGATATCATTAAATAAACATTTTTGAAAAAATAATAATATTTTGTATTTATAGATAATGCCATCTGGATTAGCTCTTGTCAACTTGATTGTTCCTCAAATTTCTTTACCCACCAAAGGAACTTGGGCCAACAATACTATGCCTTTTACCGGTAACTATTACCCAACTCAACTCACAGGAACCGGTCTCGTTTCCAAAACTGCCCTTGATTATTTCCCTCCAAGTGCTGCTGCTACTATTAATTACACTACTCCTGCTAATAGAGAAGTCATTGAAACTTATTTAGCAAATAATTTTAGTTTCTTTGCATAAAATAAAATAGAATTTATTTACTGGCTCTAAATAAATTTTTAACTTTGAATAATTTCTATTTATAAAAGAAACTTGATACTTTTGAATTTAAAAATTCGATTTGTTTCTTTAAAAAAACAATGCCCTATTTCAAAAATGACACGGTAAACATTTTATTTATACACATTCCAAAAGCATGTGGTACAAGTTTAACTAATTATTTTTTACACAAGCACAATATTTATAGAGATATAAATATTCATCCTTATGCTATGATTGCTTATATTAAAACATTTGAGGGTATTCATTATCATCATTTAGAATATTCCGTTATAAAATCCAATAAAGATTTTTTTTTAATAGATTTTAATAATTTAAAAGTCATAACTTGTGTTCGAAATCCCTATGATCGTCTTGTAAGTGATTTATTTTGGTTATCATTAATTTCAAAAGATACAACTCCTGAAAAAGTGTTTCTAATCATTCGAGATAATTTTTTATTAGAATGTAATGTAAAAAAATATGATAATCATCCTTTACCTCAATACAAATTTTTACTCGACACTGATGGATCATTTTTAAAAGATGTTACAATTTTACATACAGAAAGTATTGAAAAAGATTTAGATTCAATTGGTTATCATGATTTTAGTAGACTTGATAATTTATCTCAAAGCATTAAAACAGATTATTCAAACTATTTGAATCGACAATCAATAGATTTGATAAATTCATTTTATGCCAAAGATTTTGAGTACTTTAATTATAATACAATGTGAGTTTAGCCGATTCAATCTTACCAATTCCAGTTCCAAAGTTTTGAATATAAAGTTTCCATAACCCTTGAGAATTAAAAGTATCAAAAATAGAAAGTTCATTGGAAGCAGAAATCGATGGACAAGGACTTGAAAATGATGGTGAGCTTAATACATTAGGAGCAAAAATTCCACTTTGTCCTTGCCATGGTATTAAATTGGATTGAATATCGGAAAAGGTGACATTTACTTTTTCCAGAGCATTTTGAAGCGGTGTAAGAACGGAAACAGGGGGTTGAGATGGGTATGTGGTGCCTCCTGATTGATTAGTTGAAGCTAAAGTATTTACATTGGGGTTATAAAATAAAATTGCTCCTTGACCAATAGGATTTACTAAAGCGATACCTAAATTAGTAAAATTAGAAATTGTCAAATTATTGATAAACAAACAGACATGTTTAATTTTTCGAGAGCAATTATTATTAATTACAAAAGAAATTGGATAAGAAGAGGCAGTTGCTGAATTTCGAATAGAAATATTGGTTTCTAGCGAATTTGTAGAAAAGGGTTTATTAGGTAGACATAGAGGTTGTAATTTAGCATTTGCTAGTAAATGAGCATAATAAGCATTATTATAGGCTTGTGAAAATCCACAATCATCAGATTCTGTACAATTATCGTCGCAATTATTCATTCTTCTATAAAATAAAATTTAATTTTTTTTTATTTATAGAAGAATGACAAATCTTATACCCAATTGTATTACTAATTCTACTCAACTGACTTTTCAAAATTTAGGATCTCGTGTTGGTGAATTAGAATTATATAAATTAAAACTTCCCTTTTATGTTACAAATTATACCTGTACTTGTCCAAATGCAGTTGTAGATTGGAGTACTGTATCGGCAAATCCGTCCAATATAAATTTACAGAGAATTTGGAATATTACATTGTCAACCGTTGTAAAAAAAGATACCAGTCAATATGTTTTTACATTTTTACCCACAGAGGGCACTCCTCTAACCATTTCCTTTGAAAATGAGTTAACTGGAGTCATTACCTATAATGGGGGAGTGTATGATGCAAATGAATTTATGACTTACTCTTATATTCCAAATGAAATATTTACTCTTACTTTGACTTTACCAGACACTTTTGTTTTTAATAAATCATTACAATTTAACATTTGGATTAAAGATAATGTTGGTAGTGGTTCTTCTACATTTCCATGGGGAACCACTACCAGTATATTAACCAATGTAGGTAATAATGTTCAACTACGTGGATTCAGTTTGACAGGAACAGAATATATTAGTTCTTTATATCCCTATGATACTTTTTATGATTTTACAAATAATTGTATCACGGAGAATTTTGTAAACTTTTTGACCACCATGGTTGAAATAACTAATAATACCAACACCATTCCATCTCTAAGAATTCCAATGTGTGCTGATTATTTCTTGGCCGGATCGGCTACTACTCCAACTGCTTGTAATGTAGCCTTTACTGCAACACAATATCAACAAATGATTATTGATCTTATTACGGCTGCTACATCCTCTGGATCTACCTTTACAGTCTCTACTACAACTGCATCCAACTACGGATCAGGAGGATCTACTGAACTACTTACGGTAACGGGTGTTTCCAATGCTGTAATTATTTTAGATTTACATTGGAATTTTTCAACCGAAGCTCCTAAACAAAGTGCTAATGGAACAAGCGGAGCAAATTTCAATTCTGGACAGCAATTACCTCTTCCCGGTGTGTTTGTAAGTGATGGAACAACAACTAATACTGTTGCTGATAATACTTTGGACTTTTGGACAACCATGGGTGAAATTTTTGGAGTAAATTCTACAGGCACTTCTCTTTTCAATTCAAGTTCTTATCCAAGTTTGAATATGACTATTAATTATGACGTGTTTACAAATATTTTCTTTGAACTTTATAATGAACCTTATATTGATCAATTGACCACTGATTCTACAGGAGGATATGTCAATTATTTTGCATATTTACAATATTATCAAGCCTATATTAATGGAGGAGAATATTATTTACAAGGTTCTAATAGTTATAGTTCTGGATCTTCTACCAATAGTTTATATTCTTTTACTGGACTTGGAACAATTTTCTGTACTTTGAGACAAACAGTTGGTGCCTATAATGTTTGTATCTTTGGAGGTTCCGAACAATATTCATGGATGAATGTAAATTATGCTTATAGTAGTTCTAATCCTACTGATCAACCAGGACAATTTAACTATGCTAATGGTGGTTCTAATGGAACCGTAAATCCAACCACATCAGAGACCACTATTTACAATACTTATAATTGTTTTACATGTTTAATGGATGCCATTACCAATACGAATACCAATTCTGGAACGACCAATCAAGTAGTCATTACTCCTGGAGGCACTAGTTATTTCTCTGCACAAGACTTTAATAATTGTATGATGAATCTCCATCCTTATTGTGGACTTTACAGTGGAGCTACTAAAGCCCCCGGACTATACAATGTAGATGGTTATGGTACTTATAATGCTTTACCAGGTTTTGGACAAATGTTGTATTGCTTACAAAATAGTTCCTTTAACAACTTTTATGTTCCTATTCCAATTATATGTACAGAATTTGGAACTTATGATTTACCTTGGGGTGCTTATTACGGAACCGCCAGTTCAAATCCTTTAACATACTGTTATAACATTTCAGGAAGCGACACCGCTACTATTAATGGAACATCCTATACCAATCCTAATATTACTTACCCTAATCCTCCCAATTATGGAGTATCCACTATTACTTTAGGAACTCCTTACTACACTGGAAATTGGATTAGTAGTGCTACAGGAAATTTAGTTTTTGGTCCTCCAGTTATTGGATATTTAGAGGACATTAATAACTTTAATGTAAATTTCTGTATTTGGGCTTGGCGACCTAATGAAGGAGGAAATGGTAATGGCTACAATTACAACCAAAGTTCAACTTATGGTTGGTCAGCAACAAATCCAGATATTGTTTCCGGAACTTACTCTACACCAGGAAATTATATTACCAGTGCCGACGGAACTTTCCTCAACAGTTTTGTTACTACAAGCACTCAATCTCAAACACAAGATCCAGAATTTACCTATGGTTCTATTACCAATGATCCTTATAACGGAATGGATTTCCAATATATTTTCAACAATTATTTTTAAGGAAAAAATGAATTAAGTATAAACATTAGCAATGCATTATTTAAAATTTTTATTTTCTTGAATAAAAA
>CAIUQQ010000118.1 GCA_903901345.1 uncultured Bacteroidota bacterium
CATACCATTCATAGTTCAGACATTTTTCATCTACTCTTTTTAATAGATTTTGTTTGTTTAGTTTTACCCGTTTGACGCCTTGTCAACGCAAAGTATTATTATTCATTTTAAAGAAGTTATTTACCTAATTAAAGTAAATGTTCCTTTTATAATTTGATTGTTATTATTTGGCAAAATGCCTTTATAGTTTATTAAATAAAAATAAACATCCATTGCACAAGGATTGCCATTAAATGTTCCATCCCAATCGTCAGTTAATTTGTTAGCCGAATATATTTTTTCACCATATCTGTTATAAACTTCCCATTCGATATTATCAATATATTTTGTGATAGGTTTAAATGTTTTATTAATTCCTGCTGGTATAAATGCATTTGGTATTTGTATATATGGCTTACAGATATCAGTAATACAAAAACTATCTGTTACAAAGCAGCCAAAAGTATTAGTAATTTTTATCGTATTACAGCCTTCTTCTTTAAATATTTTATTGATTGAAGTATCATTATCATAAATCCATAAGTATCTATTTTGATTACTTAATTGCAATTCATATTCTTGTTTATCTGCTGTACAAATTTCTGTTGAGTGAATTGGTAAATAATCAGGATTGGGGTTTTCTTTAACAAATACTGAATCTATGGTTTGGCAACCACTATTATAGGCCACTGCCCAATAATAGCCTTCTTTATTGGCTGTATAGTAAGGCGAATTAGTTAAATTAAACCAAATACTATTGATAGTAGTTGTTGCATTTAAGGTTATTGATGAACCTTTACAAAAACTAGTATCGTTACCTACATTTATTATTGGTTTTTGTATTACCGTTAGGTACATGCTATCTATACCTTCGTTACTAAATAAGTAGTACCAACGCGATGAATCAGCAATAAATTCGTAAACACTATCAGTACTTAAAATATTAACAGCTTTAATATTTGTACCCCACCAAAAAGGTCCATTGGCATTTGAATAAAACTTTGTCTTTTCTCCATTGCAGGCAGTATCAGGTGCTACAATGCCTTTTATTTCAACTATAGAAACATCATCGACAAAATAATAATTTTGTCCAAAAGAAGTATCTGTTTTTAAAACATTAGTTATTTCTTGCATAAAATGACCTAATGTTAGCCATTGTTCACCTCCACTTGCTCTGTAATAACCTGAAATTTCAGTCCAATTTACGGTATCTTGAATAAATCCTTTATTATTCAAAATTTGAGCTTGAACAACAAACGGAAAATTACCCCATAATACAGAATAATCAACATAATAATGCAAGGAATCTTTTGACAAATATGCACCAATATCTTTAGCAAACAAATTATAACCTTGCCCTATATTGATAAAAAAAGAAACTTTATAAAGGGTATTTTCAGTTAAACTTTTAATTAATTTACATTGCAAATATTCATTACCAAACTCGCCCCTTTTAAATTGTTTTTCACCAAACACTAAACCACAAAAAGCGTTTCCAGATTTGGTGGTTTGATAATTTTTTTTCAAACAACCTGGGCACTTATTAAATAAATATTGATTGGGGATATATGTTCTAGTTTCTGCCAGAGCACCAGCATTAAAATAGTCAGGTGTGCCATTTGTAGGGCTTGCCCAGCTTTTAACATATTCCTTTAATTGATAGGAGCCTAAAAAGGAATTTGCAGTTTTATAATTTTCTTCAAAGCTACCATTAGGCACCAAGTTTTGTGCATTGGCTTTAAAAAAAGCAATGTTTAAAATAATAACAATATAAGTGAATAATTTTTTCAATTTTTATAAAAAACCTTAGCCCTAAATATTAGAGCTAAGGTATAAATAATTAATGAATTACAATGAATTTGTTAGTTAAAGTTGTATTGGTATTTTGATATTTTACAAAATAAATACCTTCGCTTAGGTTTTTAGTATCTAAACTTTCAGCAAAGCTATCCCCATAAGTTTTATAAGTTTGAATAATTTTACCTACAGCATCTATAACGGTAATTGTACCATTTTCTGTGTTAATATGTTTGGTACTTAACTTAATATTTAAAACAGTGTTAGTTGGGTTTGGAAATACTTCCAATTTTAAACCATTATTAGCTATTATGTTATTCTTGTTTATGCTAGAAGTCAAAGCTGCTCCCAAAGGATAGCTTGTAGGAACAGTAACATCAAATAAGTTATCAGCACTTATAAAATTTGTATCACTTGTTAATGTGTCAAACATTTGAACAGTTAAATTGTAAATCATATTTATTGGTGTTGCTGGAAAATTAGTTCCTGAATAATTAAACCTAACACCTATTTGTTCATTAGTTGTGTCGTTAATTTGAACTTTATCTAAACACATTTTAGTAGCGTTTGAGGTAAAGTAAATTGAACCTTCATTTGCAGCATTATAACTAAAGTTACTTCCAACATAGCCATTATTAGCCCATGAATTCCATAAACCACCTGTAAGAATAAGTTCTACTGAACCATAATTAGTAAAATTTGTTTCATAATTTGTAGCATTTAATAACTCTAAACAAATTTTTCTTTTTGGTAATGTATTTACTGGATTAGGATTTCCTGGATCCAATGCTCTTACCGAGCCTACACCAAAGTCCCATCCTAAAGCACCTTGTGCTTGTACAAATGTTTCATCATCGTAGAGTAACAAGTTTTTAGTAACTACATTGTTATTATTTGTAGCATAAGGTTTCATTTTATCAGTAGTACCTGTAGGTTCCCAACTAATTGGGTCATTAGTTGATGTTTTTTCATTTATCCTTGCCAATAAACAAATTACAGGCCTTGCACCGTTAAATTTAACATCAGCTGGTGAGTATTCGGCTGGATTAGGTGGAAACCAATTAATTGTATTATTAGGAATGGTATGAGTAGCACCAGCAGATATTGC
Organism: uncultured Bacteroidota bacterium; assembly: GCA_903901345.1. Classification (GTDB taxonomy): domain Bacteria; phylum Bacteroidota; class Bacteroidia; order UKL13-3; family UKL13-3; genus JAAFJM01. Next base: position 2,885 of record CAIUQQ010000118.1, read on the forward strand.
AGGTAATAAATAAGGTTGTGAATTTGTTGACCAAGGGTTTGAATAAGTTCCTCCAATAGTTATCTCAGAACCAAGTGGCTCTGCTACTCCACTTACTTTTCCTATGACACCATTATTAGTTAAATCATAAATCCAATTATTTTTCCAAACTTCATCTGTTCTTGCCAATGTCCAAAACATTCTTAAAGGTTCATCGGCTGGTGATGAAGCGCACCCAATATTTGTAATTTTACCCATCATTTTGTTTGAATTTGTTGGAATTGTTACAAAATCAGGATTAGGACTAGAAGTAGAACTAGATTCATTCCATATATCTGGACTTCCAAAAACAGTTTGTGAACTCCATAAACCAACAGATGGTTCAAAACCATTATCACCCGCATAATCTTTCATAATCAAATCATAACTTCCACTTTTGTATTGAAGTATTTTATAAGTGGGCTTAAAAACACCTAATCCATTATATACCAATTTAACACTGTAAGTGTTACCAGCTTGGATTGTAATAGAATTAGTATTATCGGTAAAAGTATTACTTGTTAGTGAAAGTCCACCTGAACTAATTATACTTGCTAATTCAGTAGAATTTAAGTTTCTGTAAATTTCAGGTCCAATAGTAGGGTATATACCTGATGAAGTGATGGAAAGTGGATCAACTTGTTGAATAGATAAAGCAAAAGCATCAGTAGCGCAATTTCCAGGATTGTTTACCTTTAATTTAATAGTAGGTTCGCAACCGCTCAATAAAACAACGTTTTCTTGAGTTTTTGAGTTAATTGAAAATGTAGGGGCTTGACCTCTAAAAAAAGAAATTTGATTAGAACCATTAGTTGATTTTTGATTTCCACTTTGATCAGTTATTTTTCCATTAACAAATATTAGTGATCCGTCTCCTAAAGTTATATTTTTAGTTGCAAAGTTATGACTTGGTTCATTGTTATTCTTCAGCGTAATTGTATTGTTAGAAAGATTAAATTTCAAGGTAATATCTGTTGAAGATTGACTTGATGAACTTTGAACACCCCAACTTACAACACCAATTGGAAAAAATTGGGATGGATTTACATAAACTTCAAAAACATCATTTGCAGCTAAAGGAGTGGATTGTGTTAAACGAAATTCAAGGATTTCATTACTGGAACAAGCCTCAACAGTTTGGGTACTAGAAGTAGGAACAAATGTTAGAATACTCACATTCTGAGCATAAATAAATTTTGCATTTAATAAGATAATTAAAAATAATATTATTTGTTTTATATTTTTCA
>CAIUQQ010000119.1 GCA_903901345.1 uncultured Bacteroidota bacterium
AGCCTGAGATTACACCCTCTGAACCTGATCAAGGTAATGCTTGCGAAGGAAATAGACCACCAATGTGTTTTTTATAATTTTGCTGGCCGCAAACACATTTTGGGTTTTACATTCAGAGTTAGATAAACAATTTTATAGCCTCTGCACTCGCTCGCATCTTGCGAGTGTGGGTTTATATGGCGTCTCGCCTATCAAAAAATCATCAAAAATTATTTTATATTGCCCAATAAATTATGAGTGAATACAGAATTACCACACCTGATGAATTGTTTTCTGTAACACAAACTACAGTTGGTTGGGTTGATGTATTTACTCGGAATGAATATAAAAATATTTTGGTAGAAAACTTAAAGTATTGCCAAGTAAATCAAAATTTGGATATCTATTGTTATGTAATGATGAGTAACCATATTCATTTAATTTGTAGAAGGCAAAACAAAGATTTAAAAGAATTATTGGGCAGATTCAAAAGTAATAGTGCTAAACAAATAATAAAAGCAATTGAAACTAATCCTCAAGAGAGCAGAAAAGAATGGCTTTTGTACTTGTTTAACTATTTTGCAAAATCAAATAAGCAATATAGTAAGAATCATTTTTGGCAATATACCGTTCACCCTGTTTTGTTATATTCAAATGACGTGATTAAGCAAAAAATGGACTATATACATATGAATCCAGTAAGGGCTGGTTTGGTAAACGAGCCAGAAAATTATATTTATAGCAGTGCAAATATTTTTAGTCCTTTAAAAGTTATAAAATGAACAGAATCAGCCAGAGGCTTATCAATACCTTCACTCGCAAGATGCGAGCGAGTGCGGGGAAAATGATAAATCAAATACTACCAATATGAACAATTTATTTTTTCTTTATGAACCAATTAATAGATTTATTTTTCTTACCATTATTCCACTCTGTAGGATTATGAGATAAAAACTCATTATCATTTTTAAAGCTAATATCTAAATTCGTGTTTGCTAATAGAATTGTATCGGTTTTATAAAAAACTAAATTAGGGATTAGAGTAATCGTTTTGTACCCTCTAATTGGATTCTCGTTAATAAAATACTTCCCAATATGAAAATTTTCTACATCACCTGCAACCAACTTTTGGCTATAAGTATTATTATCTATGAAACTTATTTCATAAAAATCATTATATTTAATTTTAGTGTTTTCTTTTTGAATACTATCAAGTATCCAAGTACCAATCAATTTCTTATTTATTGGTAAGCTCTTATTTTTCGAGAAATTACAACATGAAAAATAAATGCAGAAGCATATTATTAATGATTGTTTCATTTTTTATCAGTTTTTTTTACCTTACTTGCTCGAACTTCATATTTGTCTAATTCAGGGTTCATACCACCTTCTTGTGTTTGTACTAATCGAAAAGTATACCCCGTCTTTTTACTTTGGCTATTTAATTGACTAATCATATCATTTATTTGATTAAAATTACCCGATCCTCCTGACCCTCCAACTTCTTGAGCAGCTGCGCTCATATAATTACAAATAGATCCAACCATACCTTCTTTAAAATCGGTGCTAGTTTTTCCAAAAGACTTATCTTTTACTTGATTTAGATATACTCCAGCATGTTCGAGATTTGATGATTGATTATGACCATGTCCTTTGGCTTTGTGGTCTTTTTCATGTTCTAGGACACTTTTCAAGTTGTTATAATTATTTAACATTGAACTCGCTCCTCCTCCCTTAACGTTCACATATATTTCTTCGCCAAAAGTAAAAGCAAGCGTACCATCTTGTACAGATTTTGTGCTATTACCGACACCTACTTTACCTGTTATACCAACTTGATTTGCATAATAAAGAGTAACTCCTGCAAGTACAAATCTATTACTCATTGTATTTGTAACAACTTTAATAAACAGAACATTTCCTTTATCTGTTTGAACATATATACTAGTGCCTTTGCCTTTACTATGTGAATAAGTTCCATCTTTATTGAAAAAATCGTCATCTCCGTTCGGATCAATTTTATTAATAGGATTGTTACTAAAGCAAACATAATTGCTTTGCCACGATTTATAAATATTGTCTATATTCCATCTTCTACCTAACCTAGTATCGTATTCCCAAAAGGTTGCACTCATAGTATTTCCTGCACCTGAAACCTCATCGTCTTACTCCTGCCCGTTGAAGGCGAAGCGGTAACTTAACCCATAACCACGCAAACCCTTTACAGGCTTGATGTAAAGGAGGTTTTTGGAGTTAAAAAATGTGTAATTGGTAAATTGCATTTTATACTTCAAATATCGTTTTTTTATGACAAAAAACCACTTTAGTTTTTGACTAAAGCGGTTTGCAAAAACATATAGCGATGCATATTCGTTTTTAGTTGGCACAAGTTACTCTCGCTTTTTTTGTGAGTGTAATTTGCATTTTTAAATACACAAAAGAGGCTTTTCGTTACCTCTTTTATATCCTTATTTTTATTAAAAATTTATTTTTCTAGAAGTGATGAATCGAACTACCAACACTAACTAATTAAGAGAACTATACTTAGAAGAATTAGGAATTTGCCTATCTCTAAATCTTTCCTCTAAAACATTCTTTGCATTAGTATTTCCAAGTTCCGCACTTTTTAACAAATAAAATAAAGCTAATTTTTGAGTTTTTGAGTCAAGATCTTCAAATCCTTCACCCGTAAAAGGTTCAGATAATGCTAAATACAAATCAAGATATGCTCTATTATAATTATATTTATTAGCCATCAATAAAGAATAATAATAAAGTGCATGCAAGTCATTCGCCATGAAATATGCCGTTGACAATTCATTATAACTATTCGTATCGCCAGTATATTTTATACTGTCAAGTTTACCATATAAATTTTCTACATCTGAAAGTGGATCAGATTCGGATAATGTATCAACTATTGAATTTTTTGTTTTATCTTGTGATATTTGTTTTTTATTTTCCTTACATCCACTAAATACTAATAGTTCAATCAAAAGAAACATTAATAAAAATACTTTTAATGCACTTACTACGGTTTTATTTATTTCCATCTTTATTTTCACTTTTAACTCTTAGTTTTCCAAAAGTAGCCATCCTTCCATTTCCAAGTAATGTATTTCTTACTCCCCAATTGATAGCATTCCCTTGACTATCAAAACCAAATAGAACATTACCATTTGCTGCCGTAAGGGTAACATTTGTTAAATACTCTGCTAACTTTTCGGCATAAGTTACTTTTACTGGAAAATTCCTTTTAGTTCCATCTTTATATACATGAGTGTAATTTTTAGCATCAGCATTACAAGTGTAAAGGATTAGTGTCATTTTCTTCTTTTCTTTCCTATCATCTCTCCACTCGTTTGACTTTTCAGTCAGAACTATATCGAATCCTTTAGCATCGAAAACGGCTTGGACGTTATCATTTTTATCAGCATATTCAACTCCTTTGTTATGACCATGTCCATAAACAACAAAAACTCCATCATTTTTACCATCTAATTTTGCTAATAATGCAACAGCAGCTTTATATTCCTTTTTATTACTCTTTTTACTAAATAGGTTTATACCTACTGTATCTCCATCAACATCATTATAAAATATTGGATTATTAGCGAAACAAGAATATACGCTCAAACTAGCATTTGGTTTTGGGTCTCTATTAAATCTTCTGCCTAACCTACTGTCATATTCCCCAAAAGTAGCAGTCATTGTATTTCCAGCACCAGATACCTCATCATCTTTCTCCTGACCATTGAATTGGAAGCGGTAACTCAAACTATAACCACGCAAACCCTTTACAGGCTTGATGTAAAGGAGGTTTTTGGAGTTAAAAAATGTGTAATTGGTTAATTGCATTTTATACTTCAAATATCGTTTTTTTATGTCAAAAAACCGTTTTAGTTTTGGCTGAAGTGGCTTGTTCTATTTGTTACTTTTTACTCGTTAAAGCCGTTCACCAACTATGTAGATTTATAGGTGCGCTAGCTAGAAATTTTACTATAATGGAAAATATTTTCCATTATCAGCTCTTTTATGGAAAAAATTTTATAATATTGCTTGTAATTATAAATATTATGGAAAAAATATTCCCGATTCATCATCAGCCGCTATTTCAAATCACTCTCAAAATAATAAAATGGAAGCGTCGTCATTGTATTCTAGTAGAGCTTAATTTCAATGTGAGAGAACATC
>CAIUQQ010000120.1 GCA_903901345.1 uncultured Bacteroidota bacterium
CCACTACATATTCATGCAACTGCGACCTGCCTGCGCCCCAAAACCTAAAAGCCGTTGAAGTTGGCACCACATATGCGACCCTGCGTTGGGATGCGGTGGTGGGAGCGGTTGGGTATCAGGTTAGTTTGATGGATACTTTGGATGCATTGATTAGCACCGCCTTTACGGCAGAAACCACGGCTTTTGAGGAGGACTTGGAACCGGGTTTAACGTATAAATATCGGGTTGCGGCGGTTTGTTTGGGGGGTGGTGTTAGTACGTTGTATAGTATCGTGGCGATTAAGCCGGTTGTGGTGGATTTGGTGGTTAGTTTGGAGAAGCCTAAGGGAGGTGGTGCGGTAATTTGTCAGCAAGCTATAATGCCTACTGCCGAATGCTTATTCCCAGTCCAAAACAATCAACAATTCATTGGAGAAATTAAAAGGAAATCAACTGGTGAAGTTGCTTTATTCAAATTAAATTTTTCTGTTACTGGGAATAATATCATTCAAAACATTAAATTAAGTAAGGTAAACGAAAGTTATTATTTCGAAAATGCTTTCCCAAACATTAAACTAATTTCGAATTATGGTAATGAGGAAGACAAAAAAATACAGTTTGCTTATTTTACAATAAACAATTACTATAGGCTTTGTTACATAAAACTAGACCAACCAGACCCTTTTAAAAACAATATAAAAACAATAATTTACAACCCTAAATTTGAAGACCTTGAACTTAAAATTATCGGAATACTAAATAATAATAATTTTGACACAATAGAAGAACGTGAATCAGAAGATAATAGATTGATCAAAATATTCCCAAATCCATCAATGGGGGATATAAACATAAACCTTCCACCAGATCAAAACTTAACGGATTGTGCTATCTTTAACAACTTAGGGATAAAAGTATTATCACAATCGATTACTCAAGAAGAAAACAGGATAAACGCTAATGCATTGCCTCCAGGTATTTATCATATCAGTATTTCATGCAATGACTCCAATAAAATATTTAAATTCATAAAGATATAAACAGATTTTCTGTCAACTGCTATTTGACAGATAAAGGCAAATAAGTTTCAAAAAAACTTCAAACTTTAAAAATAATAAAAATGAAAGCATTAATAACAGCAATATTGTTTTTAATACACAACATTGCAATTGCACAATGGGTTTCAAGCACTCCTAATTTTGGTGACACCATCAGTATTTCAGCAATCGATGTATTAAACGAAGACGTTATTTGGAGTGCAGGCTACCGTCAATTTGTGAAAGACAACGAGTATGGACCTCAAGAAACGGATTCCGCCTACATAAGCATTACGAAGGATGGAGGCCTAAATTGGAAGTCCAATTCAGTGCCATTAGGAAAAAAGCCTATTATAACGAGTATTTGTTCAATAGATCAAAATACTTGCTTTATAGCGGGCCTAACAAATTACAAACAAGCCAAAGTTTTAAAAACCATTGATGGAGGTAAAACTTGGAGTAATGCGTTTTCTCCAAATTTTGGATTGGGGAACTCTTGGGTAAATTTCATTCATTTTTTTGATTTAAACCATGGAATTGTAATTGAAGGAGGCCAAACCAATGGGTTTTCTATTTTCCTCACTGAGAATGGTGGCATAAATTGGACTTTAATAAATTCAGATAGTATCCCTAACTCTAATTTAGGTGAATTTATCTTGGGTGCTGATGCATATGGAGACCATGTTTGGTTCAGCACTAGTGATGCACGCGTATTCAGAAGTACCAATGGTGGAATATCTTGGGCAGTCTCCAATACACCGCTACAATATTTATTAGGATTAAGTTTTGCCGACCAGAAAAATGGAATAGGTTCATTTGGCTATATTGCTAACATGATTATTCCAACTGAGATGATCATTACAAGCGACGGGGGTATCAATTGGGACAGAATGAATATAGATGCATTAGGCGATAGTATTATTGTTTTTGGTTATGAATACATTCCTAATTCAACTTTCATTTTACTTACTACTTGCAAAGGCAGCATCCTAACAGGCTATTTTGCTACCTGGGTCAGCCCGGACCGCGGAATCACCTGGCAACAAATCAGTACTGGAGAAAATATCCACTGGCCCACCTTCATCAGCCCCACCATTGGCTGGGGCGGAGAAGGGCAGCAATTTTCCCACAAAACC
>CAIUQQ010000121.1 GCA_903901345.1 uncultured Bacteroidota bacterium
AGAAGTTACAACTGCAGTCCCATTGTCAAAACCAGCAACCGAAAGTTTTTTTAGCTTTTTAATTTTGGCATTTTTAGGTGGATTAATTGCAGTAGCCACACCCTGTGTATTTCCAATGTTACCAATGACTGTTAGTTTTTTTACTAAAAAAAGTAGCACCAGAGCCGAAGGAATTACGAGAGCTATCACTTTTGGAATTTCTATTATTGGGATTTATGCATCGCTAGGATTGGTTTTTGCGTTTTTTGGTTTAGGACCAGATTTTGGAAATTGGTTAAGTACACATTGGTTGCCAAATGTATTATTCTTTGTCATTTTCTTGGTATTTGCAGCATCGTTTTTAGGCATGTTTGAAATTACATTGCCTCACGCATTTGTCAATAAAATAGATTCGAAAAGTAGCATGGGAAATTTTGCAGGTATTTTCTTTATGGCTTTTACTTTAACCTTGGTTTCTTTCAGTTGCACCGGTCCGGTTGTAGGAAGTTTATTAATTGAAGCCGTAGGCGGAAAGTTTATAAAACCATTATTAGGAATGGCTTCGTTTGGCTTAGGTTTAGCATTACCATTTACGTTATTTGCAATTTTTCCTAGTTGGCTACAAAACTTACCAAAAAGCGGTGGATGGCTTAATTCAGTGAAAGTAGTTTTGGGTTTTATTGAAATTGCTTTTGCCTTTAAATTTCTTTCTACTGCCGATGTGGTTTACCATTGGGGAATATTAGATAGAGAAATTTATTTGACCATTTGGATTGTAATTGCCTTTTTATTAGGAATGTATTTGTTAGGAAAACTAAAGTTCAGCCATGATAGCGATATGCCATTTATTGGTGTTCCTCGCTTTGGCTTAGCCGTTATTTCGTTCTGTTTTGGTGTTTATATGATTCCAGGTTTATTTGGCGCTCCATTAAAAGCACTTTCGGGTTTGTTGCCACCTATGCAAACGCAAGATTTTATTTTAGGAGATGAAAACAACCATTCATTAAGTTTAAAGTCTAACTCAGCAAAAATTAATTCAAAACATTCCGATTTCTTACATTTGCCACACGGTTTAACAGGGTATTTTGATTACAAAGAAGCATTAGCAGCATCTATAGCAACTGGCAAGCCTTTATTTGTTGATTTTACTGGTCATGCTTGTGTGAATTGCCGTAAAATGGAAGAATATGTTTGGGCAAAACCAGAAGTTCTTAAACGCTTACAAAACGACTTTATTATCGTTTCTCTTTATGCTGATGAAAGATTAGAATTACCAAAAAACGAATGGTATATTTCTGCTAGAGATGGAAAAGTAAAGAAAACCATTGGTGGACAAAATCAAGATTTGCAAATTTCTAAATATAATTTTTCGGCTCAACCACAATATGTGTTAATTGATGGTAATGAAAAAGTGCTTACTTCTCCTCGTTTTTACGATACTGATGAAGCTGCATTTGTAAAGTTTTTAGATGATGGGAAAGCGGCATTTGGCAAGTAATTAAATTTAAGTAAAAACAGATTTATAATTTGGTAAATATTTGTTTTTGTTCAACTTACGTTAAAAAAAGAACTTAAGCTTTTTTGTTTTATTTTATTTTTATGTTGTAACATTGTAGTGTATTTATGTACTATAAACGTAACAACTTTCAAGTATTTTTCCGCAATTATTTTATTGTATTACTTTGTTTTTTTTATTTAAAAACAAATGCTCAAAACCAATTTGGTTTAACAACGGGTAACTATGCAGGATTATATAGCTTACAATTAAATCCGGCAAATATTTGTTTTCAACCTATTACCAATGAATTTAATTTTTTAGGTGCAGATGTTTATTTAAATAATAATGATTTTTTTACTAATGCTACTTTTGTTTTTAAATTAGGTTTCAACAATAATTTTAATAGACTCAGGTTTGAGAATAATAAGTATACTCCTGATTCATTTAAACCTGGAAATCTTTTGCTGAAAAGAGATTTTCAATCAAATGGATATGTTTTTGGTGGAGTAAATATATTAGGACCTTCTTACTTATTTGCAATAAATAGAAAAACATCATTGGCTATAACTACTGCTTTTAGAACAAATATAAGTGCTATTAATATTAATGCAATTTCAGCAAGCTCTGTTTTTGAGGGGCTTACTTATAAGCCAATTCTCCAAAAACAAATGAAAACGGAAAACACTAAAGTTTCATTTGGAAGTTGGGCCGAAATTGGATTTAGTTACGCACATGTAATATATGACAACAAAAATTATACGCATCGTTTGGGTTTTTCAGTAAAAGCACTTTTTGGATTAGCAGGCGGATATATTTATGATAATGGATATAATGGTTGGAATGATGATGGAAGTAAATTAATTTTTGATAGCTCAAATTTTTCTTATGCTTATTCGGGTCCATCAACTAGTAAAAAGTATAAAAACACCTCAAATAGTGGCGTTTCATTAAATGGTATTGGAGCTAGCTTTGACATTGGATATTCAGTTCAGAAAAATGCTGCTGCTGGAACTCGTTATTGTCCAAATTTTTATCAATATGGTAATAATACTAAAGTGTATGATTGGAAAGCTGGCATTTCGCTTTTAGATATTGGCGCTATTCAGTATTTTAAAAATTCATTTGCTACTAATATTATAAATGGAAGTTTGAATTGGACCAAATTTGATACTATTTCTGCTTACGATATTTCAGTTATAGATGCTACACTTAGAAGTTATGTAGGGGCGGAAAAAACGCAAACTTTTAATAGTTTTTGGTTAATACTCCCAAGTGCTATTAGCTTGCAATATGACTATAATTTGAACGCTATTTTTTATGTAAATGCTACTATTGTTCAAAGAATTACTTTAGCCAAAATGCCTTCCTTGTCAAGAATGAATTCATTAGCTATTATTCCGCGTTACGAAAGTGAAGATTTAACAGTTTGTATGCCTTTTATTTTAAATGAATATAAAGATGTAAACTTAGGTTTGGCCATAAGGTATAAACATGTAACTATTGGTAGTGATAGATTTGGGGAAACTTTTGGTGTGCAAAATATATATGGTGCAAATTTGTATTTTGCTTATAAATATAGATTTATAAATAGGAAAACAGGTTCTAGGAAATTCTTCTAACTTTTTTGTTGTATTTTATTGATTACAAACTTAAAATTACTCTGTCTATTATATCGCAAGCGGCATGCATTTGAGCTGCTGTAATGGTAAGTGGCGGTGCAAAACGAATAATATCTCCATGAGTTTGTTTGGCTAATAATAAATTATCTTTTAAAGCCAAACATACATCGTAAGCAGTTTTACCATTGCCAAACGGCATAATAACAATTGCATTTAACAATCCTCGTCCACGAACCAGTTTCACTAAATTAGTTTGCTGCATTAACTCAGCTATTCTTTCTCTGAATATAATTCCCATTGCTTCGGCATTATCTGCCAAACCTTCTTCGGTTAATACTTTCAGCGCTTCTATTGCTACTGCACAGGCCAAGGGATTTCCGCCATAAGTACTTCCATGTTCCCCAGGTTTTATAGTTAGCATTACTTCATTATTAGCTAAAACAGCTGCCACTGGCATGGTTCCGCCCGAAAGTGCTTTGCCTAAAATTAATACATCGGGTTTTACGTTTTCATGGTCGCAGGCTAACATTTTGCCCGTACGGCAAAGTCCAGTTTGAACTTCATCAGCAATCATTAACACATTGTATTTCGTGCATAAATTACGCACTCCTTGTAAGTATCCTTCGTGAGGAACTACCACACCTGCTTCGCCTTGAATAGGTTCAAACATGAAAGCACAAATATGAGGATTGGCTTTAAATGTTTCTTCTAAAATAGCTAAATTGTTATAAGGAACTAGTTTAAAACCTGGCATAAATGGACCAAATCCTTGAAAGCTACTTGGATCATTACTTGATGAAATGGCTGCCATTGTTCTGCCCCAAAAGTTTCCTTCTACAAAAATAACTTCTGCTTTATTTTCTGGAATCCCTTTTACATCGTATCCCCAACGTCTGGCCAATTTAATGGCAGTTTCGCCACCTTCTACGCCTGTGTTCATGGGTAACACCTTATCGTAACCAAATAAATTGGTAATAAATTGTTCGTATTCGCCTAATATATTATTATGAAAAGCCCTGCTTGTTAAAGTTAGTTTTTGAGCCTGATTAATCATGGCATTTATGATGCGCGGATGGCAATGACCTTGGTTAACGGCACTGTATGCCGAAAGAAAATCGAAATACATTTTTCCATCTACATCGTACATGAAAACACCTTCGGCTCTTTCAATTACTACTGGAATTGGGTGGTAATTATGTGCACCATGTTGGTCTTCTAATGTTATAAAATAATCGCTTTTGCCTGAGTTTATATTAATGCTTTTCATAGTTCGCAAATGTATATCAATTTTGTTTCGATAAATAATTTTACTGAAACAAAAACTAAATATATTTAATAATCAAAAGCCTTTGTATTTCAATTTTTATTCTGCTTTCTTTCTAAAATAAAAAACCCTGATTATCTTTCAATAATCAGGGTTTTTATTTGTTATCAAACTAATTATTCTTTGATAATTTTTTGAATAAAGCTTTCGTTTTCTGTTGTTAATTTTAGTAAATAAATTCCTTTTGTTAAAGAGTTAGTATTTACCGAAACTTCGTTCAATTGTTTGTTGTCAATAGTTTTAGTAACTAACACTTTTCCTGTTAAATCTATTATTTCTATCATTGCATTATTGCTTAATAAAGCAGGCAATTGAACAAAAATAGTTTCATTACAAGGATTTGGATAAGCTACTAAAGTTTTAGCCAATTGGTTTTGAACTCCCATTCCATAACCTAAAGTAAAATTGGTAACAATAGTATCAGTGCTTAAAGTAAAAGGACCCGCTGTTGCGTTAACTCTCCATTTTAATGATAGCGTTTGGTTAGTTTGAACACCTAAAGAAACTAATATGCTTCTTAATCTACCAAAGGTAATTCCTAATGAAGTATCTATTCCTGTAGTTTTAGAAAGTATGCTGGCAAGTGGGTTACGGAAGTTTCCACCTAAAGTATCTATTGATACAGTATAAAGTACTGGTCCTACCGATGAACTGATAGGATCAAGAATTGACGCAGTCCAATTAGTAAACATTGTTTGGTTACTGTCGCCACTTATAGTTACATTGTTATTGGTAACAGGTGTTACTACTTGAAAACTAGTTAAGGCATTGTAAGGAACTATGTCACTGGCGTTTCTTGGTAATATTTGATAGCCATTAAATAAATAAGGAGCAGCAGTGCTAGTTGATACTTGAGCACCAAACCCTTTTACATGGAAGAAAGTAGTAGTAGGGAAAGCAGTATTTGCTAATAAACTTGAGTTGTAAATTTTAATAGCAGCAGTATCGTTATTAGCTGTAATAATATTATAGGTTTGACCTGCTGTCCAGTTTGCACCAATAGGCTTAGTAACAAATTTTACTGCATTTAATCGTACTAAATCGTTTTCAGTGTTTTCAGCTAAACGAGTTGTTAGTTTTGGATTTGTTAAGGTTTTTCCGGTAGCTAATACAGATAAACTATCAATATTGCCAATAACTAATAAACCTCTGAGTGAAGATATAACTCCAAATACTTGTATACTATCACCTTCTACAGGAGTGTAACCAAATGTACTTGCGGTGTTTGCTATAGTAATTCCACCTGTATTGTCGCGTAACACAAATATTAATCCACCTTGTAAAGCTGTTCTTTGATTAATGCTGTAAACTATTCCACGTAAAGCTACTCTTACATTAATAGAATCAGGCACACCAGTAGTAGTGTTAATATTTCCTATTTGAGCTATAGTGTATGATGTTGGCGGAGGAGGATTTGGTAATGCTGTTCCACTTGCAGTAGCACTGGTTGTAGAATACGTTGAATCTGCATCTCTTACTACATATATTAATACATGGTAATTGGTGTAATTATTAATGGCTGTAACGTTTACAAAATTGGTATCACCTTTATACACACATTTAGCAGCAGTATCGTTTTGATAGCGTGAGCTAAAAGTAGAGTTAAATGCTGCTTGTGCAACAATAGTAGTAACTGTTCTGCTAGGTGTTCCTTCTGTTATTGCTGCATCAGCTTTAACAAAAACCAAAGTAGTTTGAGTAGTGTTGTTATAATTTGATGGTTTTGTCCAACTAATTTTAGTGCTAGTGGTAGTTATGCCAGCTAGTATAATTCCTGATACATTTGTAGGAGGAACGCCTCTGGTAGTTCCACTTGCAGTAATGGCATTTGAATACAATGAATCTGCATCGCTCACTACATATATTAATGCATAATAAAGGATAGATGCATTTAAATTACTTGGTGTAATAAATGATGAATCACCTTTGTAAATACAATATGCATTGGTATCATTTTGATATTTTGAACCTGCACCAAAAGCACTGTTTGCGGTGTAATTAGCTGGGTTCAAGTTAGGAGTTCCTTGTGTAACTGCACTTAATGGTTTAAAAAACACTAAGGTAGTAAAGTTTGCATTGTTATAACTTGTATCTTTTGTCCAAGATACTTTAGCGGTAGCACTTGTAAGTGAAACAATTGTTACTGATTTTACATTTATTGGTCCTGAACTAGCAGTTATTCCTGTGGCAGTTACAGTTGTTGAATAGTTTGAATCAACATCATTAATGGCATAAGCAGCTATATAATAATTAGTACCAGCATTTAATCCCACTAAGTTTACAAATGTGCTGTCGCCTTTGTAAATGCAATGCGCATTTATGTCAAGTGATAAAGCAGATCCAATTCCACTAAAATTTGAATCAGCAGTAATTAATATTGGGTTGGTAGTTGGAGTTCCTGCTGTTACTACAGCAATTGCTTTAGCATAAACTACCATGGTATTACTAGCATTTACGTAACCAGTAGGCTTTGACCAACTTACTCTAGCACTGGTTTGCCCAGTGGCAGTAAATAGTAAATTAGTAACTGCGCGTGGTGCTGTGCTTGCTGTGGTTACGCTTGCAATAGTGGCAGCAGAATAAACGCTATCAATGTTTTTAACTATTAAAACTGCTACTTGGTATAAACTATTTTGGTTTAAGCCACTAATTAATACAGTGCTAGTGTCGCCTTTATACATACATTTTGCACTGCCATCGTTTTGGAAATATGAGGTAGCTAATGTAAAATCGGTACTTGCAGTATAAGCGTTTGCCGATAAAGAAGGCGTGCCAATAGTTATTGGGTTAATGGCTTTTACAAATACCAATGTAGTGTAATTACTGTCTACATAATTAGTGTTTTTAGTCCACGATATTCTGGTAGATGAAGTAGTAGTAGTAGTAAAAGAAATAGTAAATGCTGATGGGGAATTTGATACTGTTGCAGTATTTAAGTCAGCCCAAGTAGTAGCACTTCTAATACCATCAACCAATACGCGAGGTGCGTTAGCTGCAGCACCTTGGCGCAATGCCAAACGTCCTAATGTAGTAGCATCGGTAGTAGTTCCACCTATGGTAGCCACTGTAGCCACTGTTGGTTCTGTAGTAGGAAAACCGCTAGTAAAATTATAAACCATTACTGAATCATTTAAAGTTCCAGTATTGTATTGGTATTTTATTACTAATAACGAAGTTGTACTTAAAGCAAAACTATCACTGCTATAAATGACTGTTTCAGCAGTAGTAGCTGCACCTTTTGAAATACCAATTTTATAAAAACCGGTACCTGCTGCTCTTGCATATAACCTACCTGTGTAACCAGAGGTAGAGTTTTGTGGTAAATAAGCAAAGAAGTAATCGCCAGCTGTAGTTACTTTACTCACGTTAATCATCATGGAAGTATATAAGTTACCAGTTGTAACATTATTATACAAATCGCGGTAAATGTCTTGTCCAACAGTGTCAACTTTAGCTGCATTACCAATGGCCGATAAGTTATAGCCAGTGTAAGTTAAGCCAGTACTTGCTACTGAAAGTAATGGTGTGGCTGCTGCTACTTGCACCCAATTGTTGGATGTTAATGGCGCTGCTGCGGTATAGTCAAAGTTTTCGGTAATTAATTGTTGTGATTGTACTGAGTATCTAATACTCAATAACAAAAACAACATAATCGTAATTTTTATTTTCATATTTTTAGTTTTGGGTTTAGCTTTCAATGATAGATATTTTTTGATATATAATTAGTAGTAATGTAAATAGGATAAGAATTTTACAAATAAATTATAAAGTATATATTATCGCATCTTGCAAGCGAGCAATGTCACTGAGCATGTCGAAAAGTTTATTAATTAAAACAATAAAGCTTAACTTAATGAAATTGTAAGAGCGATTACAGAATATAGTGTCTCTAACACGGGGTTATTCATTATAGTCTGGAGACTCTTTACTCATTTTAAATCCGTAGTCCAATAACTACTGTACCCATTAATTTGAATTAGCTTTAGAATAAGGAAGTGGGGTAGTGGGTTTGGTTTATATTATCATATTATTGTTTAAGGCTATTTATATTGCTAATTGGCAGTATTTTATTGTCGTTTATTTGTTTCATGTTTTCTATTCTTTGGCCAATAATATTTTTAATTATAACAGGAGATAATATTTGAACATTATCCATCCATTGCATTATCCAACCTAATAATTCAATACAGATTCTAACATCAAGTGTCATTAAAATAAAACCACCTTTTCTTTCTTTAAACTTTTGAGATTTATGCCAAAATCTATTCATAATAAATCCACCAGGAGTAGGAGGAAATAGCAATTTGATGCGATAAACAGTTTTAGAAATAGGAGGATGGAAACCAAAATCCTGACCATCATTTTCCATTTCAATATTAGTAAGTTTAAAGTTGGAGTGATGAATGCTTATTTTTTTTATTTTATCAAATTCTAGTTTGTATATTTTTTTTGATTTTACAGAATAGCATTTTAATATAAAATCATTCCTATGATAAATAGCTTTTACCGGAATAAGTAATTCGCCTACCTTAGGTTGATTGGTGTAGTTTTTTGTGGTAAATGTTTCATATTCATTAATTTCAAAATGCACATTATTATTGATGCACCACATCAAATCAATTAATAACTTTTGTTGATTAGCTGTAAAATTTGCTTGTCCAAAATGCGTATTAAATAATTGCTTATTAAAGGTTTCTAAAGGGAAAATTTCTTTTACTTTTAAAGGTGATTTCAGCTTTATTTTTTCTGCTAGTTCACCAAATTCTTTATTTTGACTAAAGTTTTTATGAGAAGTTTTGGTGTTTAAAAACAAATGAGTAATTAACAAAGTCCATTCGCTGTCGCTTAGTTTCGATATGATATCAGTGTTATTAACTGACCTTATAAAAAACACTTGTTTTCTATACCCTACTATTTCTGTTTCTAAAATTTCAATGCTTTGATCTAAACTTTTTTCTATTTTTAATACATGTCTATAAATGCTTCTAACACTAATTTTAAACCCTACTATATTGCATTGCTCTAGTAATGTTTCAATACTCTGTGGCTTTTTTTTAAGTAAATAGTATAATTTAAAAGTAAGTGTATCGTTATCTATTTCCATCTATTACTAATTGTTAAATACTTTAATGTTTCTATGAATGGGGTTTGCCAATCATTAACATAGTGCGATCCAAAATATATTTGATTTGTTTTTTAATAACATTGGTCTACAAATCAAATACTACATGTTTATTTGTGTTTTTTTAATTTCTAAACTTTATTTGTAGTATTAACAAACTGATATTCTATATATTTTTTTATTATTAGATTCGGTTATAATCTCCAAAAATTCTGTTTTATCATTTATCAACTCGCTAAAGCAAATAAGGTCACGTTGTAATTGGCGTTGGCTAATTAGTATGTCACAACTATGGCAATAATTCATTAGCTCAATGATGGATTGAGGTTTTTGTTTAAGTCGTTTATAAATGATAAAAAATCGTACTGCTCTGCCAGACATTTGAAATATTTAAATGTAAGCGCAACTATATTATTTTGAAATAAGTTATAAAACTACATATTGATTATAATTAGGCATGAAATAAGTACGATGACTATAAATCAGTTTATTGTTAATTTAAATAAATGCATTTATAAAGGGTTACAATAAAAAATAAATGGAAGAAAGAGTGCGTTTAATTTAAACTTTATTTACTTTAAAGATTGCTTTCCGCTTATCGAATTGATCTTTTACTCTTGTAATCAGATTTGGATGAATTTCATTCAATTTAATTAACAATCGGTGTCTTTTCATTTTTTTGCTTTCCTGTTCCATATAATCTATACCAAACAGTACGTCTAACTCATCAGAAGAAAATTCTGTTTTGGCCGAGGATAAAATAACTTGAATAAGAGGGTGTGGCTTTTCACTGTTGGGAATTTCCGTAACAATTTTTTTTCTCTTTACTTTTATTTTTTGTATTAGTTTTTCAAATATTTTATAAAAATAAAACCGGATAATATTAACAATATTATTCCCCAAATTATAGTTGCATATTTAAAATAAAAAGTTTGAAGCCAGTTTGGCGCTAATAGGAGTGGAATAGTTATAGCTTTGTTTGTTTTATAAAGAGAATCGATATCAAATACCTGCACGTTTTTAAATATTTCATTACTGCTGGTATTCTCTAAATACAAATTATTATTTTGAATTGAACAGTTGTATTCTTTAAACTTTAAACCATGATTATTCAAAATTAAATAATTCAAATTTTCAGGGTTAATAATAACAAACTTATCTCCAGTTATATTTATAAAATAATCTTTGGTATAATAGAATTCTGCTTTATTTACAACAGCATTAAATACAAATTCAAGATTTGAATTTAAGTTTTCAAATTTCTCCCATGTAAAAGTATTTAAATCTAGTCTATATATATCGTGATTAAATTCATCAGGCTCAGTATCGTTACCACATTTTATATTATTAAAAGTATATACATAGTTACCACTTTTAAATGTATAGCCAGCTACAAAAGGTGGTTTAGGTCCTGTAGTAGCTTTTATATACCATTCGCGAGATTTTAAATCAAATGCTTCCAAATTATTATGTGTTACAAACATTCCATACCCACCTAGTAAGTATATGTTTTGACTGTCGGTAAATAAAAATCTTTTAAAGTTTCCTCCATGAAACATAGAGTGGTCAAGCCTTTCAATGGAATCACTTTTTAAATGAAACAAATATTGGTAGCCTATTGGATTAAAGAAAGTATCGTGGTTAATTACACAAAAATTTGCCATTCCACTTTCAAACTTTACACTATTATTAGCACATTCATAAAACTGATTTGCAATTACATTACGAACAAATTTGTCTTGATAGGTATTCAATTTTTGGGCAGTTAGCCTAAAAACAAAAAAATGAAAGAATAATAAAATATAAATTGTTTTTTTCATAAGGATAATGCAATAATACTACTCTAGTTCGCCAACTAATGTCGAACTGGTTTTAGCAATATGATTTATATACTTTACATGTTTTTCTCTTTTAATTACAACTAAAGGCATTTGACTTGAAAGTATTAAATAATTTTTATTCAATTTAAGGTAGTAGTATTGAATTTTAAAAATCCACTAATCTGTTTTTTTTATTATTTG
>CAIUQQ010000122.1 GCA_903901345.1 uncultured Bacteroidota bacterium
AATTTAATTCTGCTTGATTCCCCATCTTTTTGAATGCTTAAAATGTAAGCGCCAGTTTTAAGTTCACTTACTAAAATGGAATGCTTGTTTGTGGTATTTGTAATGGTTTCCTCTAACATTTTTCTTCCAATCATATCTGTAATAATAATGTGTGCACCATTCAGTTTTTAGACTTCAACACTAAAATAATAGTTAGATAATTCCTAATTATTTTAAAGCTTTTAATTTGTTTCACGGGCTTTTTTAATAAAGAAATCTCTACTATCCATAGCGTTAGCAAAGCGCTCTAAGGATTTTAATTGAATGTAGTGTCTCTGACACGAGCACATTTAAAACGAGTCTGAAGACTTTTTTCTTTTTAAATCCGTAGTCCCAACCCGCAATGGCTTGGGATCATAATAAGGATAGTTACGGGCACATTTAAAACGAGTCTGAAGACTTTTTTCATTTTTAAATCCGTAGTCCCAACCCGCAGTGGCTTGGCTTCAGACTAAGGATAGTTATGCTTTATTGTCGGGCCAACGCTCGCCAAAAAACAAGCATTTATCTTTGGCTAACCCAACTAAAAGGTTCTCGACTCCGCTCGAACTGACAGGCATTACCTATGGTTGGTGTTCTCACCAAACATTAGCAAGTAGGATTACAAATCCTTGGATAATAGATTTGGATTGCAAATCCAAACCGGCAGGGATTTTTTTCATTTTAAATCCGTAGTCCCAGCCCGCAATGGCTTGGCTACAGACTAAGGATAGTTATGCTTTATTGTTGGGCCAACGCTCGCCAAATAACAAGCATTTATCTTTGGCTAACCCAACTAAAAGGTTCTCGACTCCGCTCGAACTGACAGGCATTACCTATGGTTGCACTTTTTTGTAGCACTTCAAAACGTGCCCCCAAACGTGCCCAACCGACAACCAATCCGACCACAAAAAACAAAAAACCCTCATAAACTATTCGTTTACAAGGGTCTTGTTTCCATTAGTGTGGTGTAGGAGGGAATCGAACCCCCGACACAAAGATTTTCAGTCTTTTGCTCTACCGACTGAGCTACTGCACCATTTTTGTGGGAGCGCAAAAGTAGTTTTTTTAGCATTTTATACAAGTTATTTCCCAAATATTTTTTAAATATAAAGAATATAGCTACTAAATCAATTCATTTTCAGAAACTAACGATAAAAAATATATTTTAAAATGTTATAATTATTCCATTTTAAACAAATTGTTTTTTACTTTCGTTCGTTTCAAACAAATATTATTTATACTTGCGCTAATTCAACCATTGATTATGATATCACAAATACTTTTTGTAATTATTACAGGCATTGCCACCTATTTTTTTGTAAAAAACTTAGGAAAAATCAGACGTAATATATTGTTAGGTAAAGACATTGACAGAAGCGACAATAAGCCTGAACGTATAAAAACCATGATGCGTGTGGCTTTTGGACAAAGTAAAATGGGAACAAAACCATTACCAGCTTTTTTACATTTTATAGTATATGCCGGTTTTATTCTTATCAATATTGAAGTTTTAGAAATTTTAATTGATGGAATTTTTGGAACTCACAGGGTACTTTCATTCCTTGGTCCTATATATAATTTTGCCATTGGCTTTTTTGAAATATTGGCTTTTGGAGTACTTGTAGCTTGTATTATATTTTTATGTAGGCGATTTGTAATAAAAATTGCTCGTTTTCAAAGTCCAGAATTAAAAGGCTTTCCCAGTAAAGATGCTGCCATTATATTAACCATAGAAATAGTTTTGATGGGCGCATTGCTTAAAATGAATGCTGCTGATCAACTATTGCAAAGCAAACATTTAGAACATTATATTACAGCCGGCTCCTTCCCTATTAGTTCTTGGTTATTTGTTCCTATTTACCAGCATTTTTCAACCGAAACATTAATAGCTTTTGAACGAATTACATGGTGGTTTCATATTTTAGGGATTTTTGCATTCATGAATTACCTTCCTTTTAGCAAGCATTTTCATGTTATTTTAGCTTTCCCAAATACTTATTATTCTAATTTAAAAGCAAAAGGTAATTTAAACAACATGGAATCGGTTACGCAAGAAGTAAAATTAATGCTTGACCCCAGTGCTACCGTACCTGAAGGTTACGAACCTCCAATGAGTTTTGGAGTAAAAGATGTAACTGATTTAACATGGAAAAACTTAATGGATGCATACAGTTGCACTGAATGTGGCAGGTGTACCAGCAGCTGCCCGCAAAACCAAACAGGAAAACTATTATCGCCACGAAAAATTATGATGGATACGCGCGATAGATTAGAGGAAGTAGGACGAAATATAGATGCAAATAAAGGCACATTTGTAGCCGATGACAAAAACTTACACAGTTATATCAGCGAAGCCGAATTATGGGCTTGCAATACTTGCAATGCCTGCGTAGAAGCTTGCCCAATAAACATTAATCCAATGGAAATAATAGTGGAAATGCGCAGGTTTAAAGTAATGGAAGAAACAAAAGCTCCAGCATCATTGAACAGCATGTTTAACAACCTTGAAAACAATCAAGCTCCTTGGCAATTTAGTCCGATGGACAGAGCAAACTGGACACAAGAGTAGTTTTGGGTTTGGGATGTGGGAGATGAGCACTGGGAGGTGAGCATTGGGAATTTAACAAATAACACATTGTTTTACTTATGTGTTATTTGTTAGTTATATTAATATTTTAAAATTTTTGATCTAAGAATGTTATCTCCTGAACTAACCTCAACAAAGTAAATTCCTTGTTGAATTCTAATACCTTTATCAGTTGGATTCCATTCTATATAATTATTAGTATTACCTAAAGTGTTATAGTCAAAAGCATCAACTTGTTTTCCTGTTAAATCAAATACTTTTACCTCTAATTTTGGACTTGTTAAGCCTTGTACATTAATAATAATTTTAGTGCTAAAAGGATTCGGATACACATAAATACTTGCTTGATTTGACTGATTTAAACCAAAATCATTGCAATTAAATGAAGAGCTTGTTTTCAATAATACAGGTGCTTTTATTTCTCCTGATAATTTATTGTTTTCAAAATTTAAATTTCCTTCCAAATCATACGTTTTTCCAGTTTGTTCATCTAGTAATTTAAAACTTATTGAATCATTATCATTATTTGAAGAAACTTTTATAAAATAAAGACTTTTACCATTTCCTAAATCCGATGATTTGGTAACACCTCTTAATTCATTTGCTATATAAGCACCCAAACTTAAGCGGCCCGATGAAATGGCATTCATACAAACACCAACATCCACAATGGCACTCATATTTTTATCATAGTTTGCTGCATTGAATTTAAAATAGTTACTTAAATAAACATTTTCATTCACACCTGTTTTGCCAAACATTGCAGACCTTGGATAAGCAAATACTGCACTAGCACCAGCTCTATACATGTAACCTTTATTTGGAATTAAAGCCGATAAACTGCCAACCCAACCTATGCTATTATCATAAACGGCAAATTGTGTTTGACTAGTTATCATGTCGAAATTCGTGGCCGATAAACTAGAGAAAGATTCAGTTAAACTTAAATTTCTTTGAGCAATATAACCTAGCCAATTCCAGCCTGAATCTAATGAAATAGGATGCAATGAAGGATCAATTTCAACACCTGAAATAGCTAATGTATCAAAATTATTACTTTTAAATATGTATGATTTTTCGGTTTTAATAGAAGAATTATTGCTTCCTAAACTTCCAGACCAACCAATGGAAGAACTATAATCAGCAAATTTAGATTGCTCCCTAATTAAATCACCTGTTGAACTTTGAAGTCCACTAAATAATGAATTTAAATTAGCAGAATCTTTCATGGTTAAATTAAATGAAATCCAATTCCAGCCAATTGCTAATGGAATATATTTGGTAAGCTTATCGCTTGCATTAAATACTTGAGGACTACCAATGGTTCCTGCTTGTCCATTTGTTAAAAATGAAATATTAGGAGTTACATCTGAATGTATTTTACCGGCACCGGCATTCCAAATTTTAAATTCTATATTTTCACCATCAGTAACATTACTGTAAACTGATAAAAATGCAAAATACCTGTCTATTTGTGGAAAATATTGCAAACCTGCTACTCCCCTGCACTCTCCATTTACAAATGCAGCTAATTTATCATCGGCATTAGTTGAAATTACATTATTTATTCTAATTTGACCTATAATACTCATGCGTTTTTGAAAACTAGCAGGGTTAACAGTCCAGGTAGATGGAGATTCTGAATATACTTTTAGTTTTAAAAGCAAACCATCAGGAAAACCAAAGTCAGTTTTCAATTGAATTTCATTTTCATAAGTACCAATATTGGCATTTTGATTAATAGTAAACAAAATTGTTTTGGTGCTATTTGGATTAATTAATCCATTAGCAGGAGTAACAGTTAACCAAGATGGAATATTGTCAATATTAAATTGTTTAATAGCTCCACCTGAGTTTACTATGTTTGCTGAGAAAGCCAATGATTCCCCTGCTTTTTTAGTAAAACTAAATTCTTGGTCATACCATTTTACTTGATTTTTATCTACGAATGCAATCCATGTTTTAGGCGATTGCATAATGTTTCCATTTAAATCATGAACATCTTTTGTTGTTATATCTAAAGTTACATTTTCTATTAATTCAGGAAGAGTAGTAGGTGTTAAAATTATTTTATCCTGATTTATTGAATATACAAAATTAACAGCCTGTGTAGGCCTTTGAACTTTAATAGTTGGGGTTTCATCATTAAGTCCACTTCCCAAGCTGGTTGCCCCTGATATAGTTCTTGAGAAACTCAATTGATCTGAAAGACTTGGTGTTAAAATTGGCACACCTAAATTTAAAGTATAAGTTTCAAATGGTAAATAGAAAATTAAACCTGATTCTGTTCCCGATAATCTGTTAGCACGGTCTGTTTCTATTTGTGATTGAACTCTTGCTAAATTCCAAATTCTAACTTCGTCAATATAACCGGTATAAAAACTATCAATTACATCACCAGCTCTTTGATATAGCCTTCCTCCTAATACAAATTTATCACCACCAAACTCTTGAAAGCTTGCAGGCGATACACTATTTTGCAAGTTTCCATCCAAATAAGCTGTTAAGCTAGTGGCACGTTGCATTACCAATGCAAAATGATGCCAATTTCCATCGAAATAATTGGTTGAAACTGCCTCAAAAATCAATCCTCTATGTTTTACAATTATTTTACCTGTAGCATCTTTTTCTATGCTCCATTTAATGGCAGGATTTACATCTGTAGAATCACCCCTTCCGTTTGAAAACAAACACATATGAGAATTATTGTTTTCAGCTTTAAACCAAAATTCAATGGTAAAATCGGTTGAGGGAGTAAATACCAAATCGGTTGAGCTTACTACTAACGGTTCCAAATTTATTTTATAAGCTTTTCCTTTAGGCGAAACCTGCCACAACGCATTTACAATGGAACCATTTCTTAGTCTAATATAATCTTTTACAGTTAAGCCTTTTGCTTCATCCATTTTCCAATTAGCTAAAATACCCGTTTCTGTTCCTTTTAAACTTCTATTTATGGAGCCAATAATATCTGATGAAGACCTTGTTTTAGTCCAAAGTCTAAAATCTCTCAAATTTCCACTAAAAAAGGTTCCATTATTTTGTGATAATTTTCCTATAAATGTCTTTCCTCCACCTTCATAATTATTATATATGCTTGTATTACCTGTGTTACTAACTAGTCCATCAATAAATAATTCACAGGTACTTGTTTCATAATTATACGAAACAGTAAAATGATGAAATGCCAAGGTATCAACAGACGGCAAAGTGCATTGAACCATTTCTGAGCCTATTCTAAAATTAAATTTATTATTGGCATTGAATCCAATAGAAAAAAACTGTGCGGCATCTATTCCTTGTGAAAACACTACTTGTTCTCCCAAACCTTTTCGCTTAGCCCAAAACTCGAGCGAGAATGATTTTTTCAATAAATTTAAACCAACAGGAATTTCAACAAAATCATTGTTCCCATCAAAAAACAAACTTGCAGTATTTTGAAGTTCACTTCCATTTAAAACACCTCTTATATCAAAGTTTTGGTAACTTAATGTAGCATTATCAATTGGCTCATTGAATTGAATTTGAATTTCATCATTTGGTGATAATATTCCATCGGCTGGCGATGGATTTCCAAAAGGATTTGGATTTACCCTGTCGGCAATTCCACTTCTAATATTTGATTGTAATCTTACCGAATCATGGCCAGGAGCGGAGCAAGTGGTTACAGCTTTTAAGTCATACAATCCGTCTGAAAGTTGTTTCATATTCCAAGCATACTCTATATATGGTTTAACTGAGGGAATAACTGCTTCTCCAATGCCAGGGGCAATTTTAAAAGTTTCAAGAATATTCCAAGTTGAACTAGACGATTGTTTGTATTGGAAAGTAGTGTTTTGAAAACCACCAAAGTTATAATCGTAGCCAGCTACAAGCATATTCATGGTGTCTTTAAAACTGTTATTTAAAGTCCATTTGTCGCCAGGATCGTAAAGAACTGCTTGCGTACAAGTTGGAATATAATGAACCGATACTTTTACAGACGCAAATATACCATCATCGCAAGGCGATTTAAATACCAATAAAATACTGTCATAATCATAATATTGAGTTCCTCTTTTTATAGAAAGTGTTTTATTAATACTTGTGCCATAAGGTATGGTAAAATCTTTATTGGGGTCTAATCCATCAATGGTTAATACCGCACCATGCGGGTTACTGGCTTCTATAACTCTTAAAGAATAGGTTTGGTCATCATTTGATTCGCTTAGATTTCCTAATTGCAACTGAAAAGTTGCAGCCTGATCAGCTGGAACATTAAATTTAACTGGCTGAGGAATTTGAATAGTTGGAACATGTCGTTGGGCAGTGCCTTCACTTAACTTAATTCCACTTGAATTTCCGTTATAATAAGTAGTTGAAGATACGGTGTCACCGGTTTTATAATAATTAGCCCAAATAGCACCTTCATAAGGGCATAAAGTTTGCCCACCTCTTGTTTTAAAAACATGTCCATTTCCCGTTTGTGGATCTAAAACATCTACCGAAATATTATCGCCATCATCTCCATCGTTTAAGGTATAACTTATATTAATGGTTGTGTCTTTGGAAGTACCACTTTCGTTGTTATTAGTTTCTCCTAAAGTTAAACTTCCATTCATTTCTGTTCCAACGCCACCAAACATGGCTTTTAAACCATATGCTTCATCATGTGCTAAATAAACTTCTTCGTAACTAGTTTCTACTTTGCTACTAGTAGCAGCAAATTGTTGTGTAATACTTGCTTGTCCAAAACTAAAGTTTTCACCCGAAAGTTTCAATGTAGCATTCAGTTTTTCATTTTCATTTTTTGCCAATGCTTCTTTCCAAAGTCTAATCTGATTATTGTACCACCTAACAGTATCTATTTGGAGTCTAATGTCTGGATTATAAGTATAACTAGGGCCAGTAGTATCGGCAGCGTCTTGAACTAAAGCATTGTTATTATTTCTTAAACTTCCCCATATTGGATCATCGTTATTGGCACCAAATTTTTTTGCATAATCTTGGTCATTTGTATCAGTAAAATTAATCGTATATTTTTTTGTGCCATTTAATTTCCTACTATTAGTTAATACATTATTTCGTAAATTTTGCAAAACAGGAATTCTAATATTTTCCACTTCCCCAACAGTATAAGCAAAAACAGTGGCTATAGCATCTGAGTTAACAGATAAATTAGAATAAACACCCATTTTATAACCACCATAACTAGTACCACCACAAATAGCACCTGGTACATTACACAATTCTTGTTTTATAAGTGTTAGGTTTTTGGCCTGGCCAAATGTATAATTGGTAGAATGACCAAATAAAATATCAGCTTTTGCACCCACTTGACTATTCCCAGAACCTGTAGAAATACTAATATTTGAACTTATTGTAGATACCAATTCACCATTAGTTCCTACAATAGTATTTTTAGTAACTCCAAAACCCGCACTTCCACCTATTTCGGCTTCTGTAGCAAAAAAGCCTCCAAAAGCAACCCCCGATTCCCACTTTGCACCAATATAAACAGTACCCATAAAACTTCCACCTAAATTATTTAAAGTTGATGTTTTAGTAGTTTTATTGAATTGGGTGTTTTTTGTCCAAGTGGCTGAACTAGCCGAACCTGGTGGATCTCTTAAAATTAAATCTACTTTTTGTGGTCCAACTGTAGAATAATTTGTACCGCTAGACATTCCACCAAATAAAAATGCCCTAAATGGTTTATTTCCTGAATTGGGTAACCATTCTACCACACTTCTACCTAAAGGAGTAAAAGTAGCTTGCATCGATTTGGTAAAACTTTCATTTGGTGTTATTTCATTTTTAAGCAAATTGGGTATGCCGCCATAAAAAGTGTATAAAGCAACACCACCTTCTACTTGCATATCTGCTTCTTCGGGTCCTGCAAATGAATTGGTAATTTTAAGCGCTCCATTCACTGGAACTTTATACTGAACAGATGGACTTCTATCAAAATTGGTATAGTTTTCAAACACATATACATTAGCAATATATTTTTTATATTGCAAAAAAACAGGATAAGTAAAAGGATTTGTTGGCAGCAATGAAATGGTATCTTTTTCTGAAGTAATAATCTGTTTTTCGCCTATAAAACTACTGTCAGTGGATGTTTTATTGGTAGTTCTCGCAAAATTAATTTGAGGGCTATTATACAATATAAAATCTCTCCTTAAATTATAAGATGCTGTATCAATTCTTAAAATATTGCTTGTTCCATTAACATAAACTGTATCTGACACCTGAACAGAAGTTTGACCTGCATTTGTTAAATTTAAAACAGCTTGAGTGCCAAAAGATGCAGTTGGGTTTGATATAATTTTTAAAGTATCAATTGTATAAATTAAAGGTGGCAAATAAGCAGTATATTCCCCTGAGGTATCATTAGTGATAATAGATAATTGTTTACACCCATTTAACAACTGCGATTTAAAATAAATTTTGGTCTTGCCAATATTATTAATTGATTGCCCTAAACCAATTTTTTTATTGGCTTCTATGGCGCCACCAACTGCTCTTCCTACTACTTTTATCAAAGTAGAATCTCGGAACTGAATTCCTGCAGTGGCTGCCAAAAAGTTATAAGAACCCGAAGAAGGAAAACGACCCGAACTGAAAACATGTCCAACTTTTTTTGTTTTAATAACATGATTTCCTACCGGCACTTGAATACTAAATGAACCATCTGCGCCAGAAGCTACAGGCAAGCCATTAAGCATAACAGGAAGTTCATCTATATCAAAATTTATTCCTTCAGCAGGACATGTTGTACCAGCATAATAAACAAAACCAGAAGTAGTAAAGGAGGATTGGTCAATAAAATCTTGTTGGTTAAAAACTGCATAAGTTTCATTTAAGTAAATATTTCTTACCTGATCAAAAGTATGAGTTTGATAATTAGGGGTAATGCTAAAGTTTTCGCCTCCTCCTATAAATGTAATATAAGTTACAGTATAATTTCCATTTTCATCGGTATAGCCAGTATTAGACAGCTGTGACTTGGTAGGAACATTTGAACTAAATATTGGGCCAGATGCGGTAGAAATTATTCCATGATTTTCATTGAAAACAGTTCCTTTTTTTGAATAATCAAAAAATCCTAGGTAACCTGATAAATTTTCATCAAAGGAGTAATAAGCTACTAATCCATCATCGTCAGGACTTACTTTTCTACAAAAATCAAGTGCTATTTCGTCTTTAGTTTTAGTATAATTATAAATCCTTATTTCATCTAAATTACCAACAAATGTATTTCCTATTTGAATACTTGAACTAGAAAGTGGTAAAAAAGTAAAACCTGGAATAGCCAATGAATCCGTTTTTACTCCATTTAAATAAATAAATATAGAATCAGACTTTAAAGTTGCAGATACCTGATTGTAATTATTCGCTAATATTGCTGTTGTACTTGTTTTAGTTCTTGTTACTGAACCATTATAAGCACTTAATACCAAGTTTGCATTAACTAAATTTAATTTAAAAGTTTTTGAACCAGAGGTAATTTTAATTAATTCCTTTACTCCCGAAATGTTACTTGGTTTAAACCACGTTTCTAAAGTGATACCCGTACTAAAACTTAAAATAGAAGTTGCAGGAACATTTAAAGCACCTGTGCCATTAAAAAGCATGGAAGCTCCTACCGAAGAAACAGAATTACTAGTAGGCGAAACCATTACTTTGGCATTATTTAATGTTATTCCACCTTGGTAAGTAATTTTTCCACTTACGGTTCCATAAGTTCTTTTAAATCCTAAATCTTCTGAGGCATTAGAATAAATTAAATTTCCTGCACAGTTTAAAACCCCAAAAATGGTGTATTTGTATAATACTCCAGATATTGCATAATTATCAATAAAGCTTCCCTCACCTGCCGAAGGCGAAGCTATAAGTATGGAATCGGCAATGGCTCCGTATGTTTTCCTATATATTTTATAGTATGTTAATATATCATCATTTATGGAACTCCATTCTAATTGAGTATAAGTTGCACCTTTGGTACATTTTAATTTATTAGTAGCTCCGTTAAAAGAAGTACTAATATTAGGTGTTAATTTAACTAATGGATTATTAACCGATGGAGTGCCAGTAGTAGTACATTCATTTTTTGCCCTTACTTTATAAGTATAATTTACACAAGGCAAAATATTATAGTCAGTATATGTTCTTAAATCTTTATCTACATTTTCATAAGTTGTACCCGATTGTGACGATCGCTCAATTATAAATCCAGTAATATCATTAATACCAGTATAAAAAAAAGCCCAATTAATTACAAAAGCATCGTTTGAATTTTTTGGAATTGCTGTTACATTAGTAGGCGCATTAGGAATACCAGGCGCTTTACCTGTTTTTTCAATATAAGAACTATAATTACAATCATTATATGCTAGTACCCTATATAATTTGGGTGAATTTGAATTAACAATATCAGTAAACGTTCGTTCAAGAGGATTAATATTACTTATGTTTACCCAACTAAATGTAGAAGATGGTATGGTAGTGCTGTAATCTATTGCAAAATGTTTTGTATATAGGTTAGAATTATAATCCCAACTCAGTTGAATGGTTCCGTCACAGTTATTATTGGTAGCTGTTAAAGAAGTAACAGCTGCCGGAAGAGGTTTTGCACCTCCCAAATCAGAATTAGAAAAAGGACTTGAAATGGAAGCGTTAGAATTTGTATTCCAAAATGCTTTAATTTTATAAGTATCAATTGTGGAAGTTCTATTATCGGGTAAAGAATATCCCATCCAAGTTACATTGCTTCCAATATTATCAGCTAACAATTCATTATTTTTATATAATTTCAAATAAGCATTAGTACAAGGATATGTAGAAGGGGGAGTCCAACTAATCATTGTATAACCACATAAAGTATCAGAAACTGTAAAATTTGTTGGAGCTTCAATAGAAGGTAATTCCACAAATTTTTCATTTAATGGAATTTGCATATTAGAATTTAAAGTAGCTGTATTGTAATTATAATATTCATTTGAACTTGACAAAATAATTGCTCCCGTGGAAAGTGCATCCTGAGGGGGTGCAAGCCACCTAAGTTCAACATATCTTCCATTGCCTGAAGTGCTTATTGGATCATAAGTATTATAAGATATAAAATAATATGTTGAATTTAGATAACAAGTAAGGGGGCTACCATTAAAATTAAGTGTTCTAGATGTATTACTACTGATGTAACTTGTATTCCAATATTGACCCAATATAGCTATTTCAACATAGTTATTGATATTGTTTTTATAATATAAATGTAGATTATTCAGAAATCCCGCCCAATTATTATCAAATATTTTAACCTTAATACTAACATAATTACCTCCAGAACAACTTTTTATAAATGTAGTTGTAATGTCAGTAGTTGGATTAAAGGTTTGCGCCTTTAGCAAAGGAGTACTTAAAAACAAAAATAAACCAACAATAAATTTGGTTATGAATAACTTAATACCAATTTTTTTCATGACTATAGAAATAAAAATGCATATATAATTTACAATTGAAAAGCAAAAAATGAGATATGCCACATGAAATAATTATTTATAATAATAAATAATTTAACAAAAGTCAGCTTATTACTGTAGGTGTGGGAATTTAAAGGAGGTGTTTTTAAATGAAATTTGTTTGTTGGGCTTTTAAAAAAAGTGGCTTTCCTGCTTTTTTAAAAAAAATAACAACAATTATCATTTAATTAGCATATTGGTTTTAGTTTAATAAGAATATCCAAATCAAAATTACATGGGTCGGGGGCATTATATAAAAACAAAAAAAGCATATTGAAAACTTTTTCAATATGCTTCTCTAAATACCATTTTGGGAAAGGCATTTATCCAATTTTACCAACTAATTATCACTATTTCCGAAAATTAATTTATTTACCAAATTTTATATTCACTTTACTTGCAAAGTTAATCGGCAATGTATTGTTAACATTATTAGTGTCTTGTATAAATTCAGTAGTAACTAGTAGTGGATTTATACCTTTGCTTACCAAGTATAATTTAACATCTTTAACTCTTCGTTTTACAAGAAA
The DNA here is from genome assembly GCA_903901345.1 of uncultured Bacteroidota bacterium. GTDB lineage: Bacteria > Bacteroidota > Bacteroidia > UKL13-3 > UKL13-3 > JAAFJM01. The sequence continues at coordinate 12,642 of CAIUQQ010000122.1, forward strand.
TTTATAGTTTTTTTCAATGCCATTGTTATCATAATAACCAGTTAACAGCATGTTTTTATTATGTAAAAAAGGTAATATAGAATCAAGCGAAGACATGTTAACATAATTCAGTTTATATGAACCTTTATCAAAAACAATAGAAAC
>CAIUQQ010000123.1 GCA_903901345.1 uncultured Bacteroidota bacterium
AACCAGTAATAGTAAGTAACAAGCTAATTATAAAAGCGCCTTTCCATAACATTACCGAAAAGTATGAATACGAAATAATCATTCAACCCAAAACTTCGTTTGGAACAGGCCACCACGAAACCACCCAAAGCATTATGGAACTGATGTTGAAAATGGATTTTAAAAATAAAACTGTTTTTGATTATGGCTGCGGAACTGGTGTTTTAGCCATCTTAGCTTCACAATTAGGAGCTACCAATATTTTTGCAAACGATATAGATGATTGGGCTTTTGAAAACGTAGGCGAAAATGCAGCCTATAACAAAATTACCAATATTGATTATCAAAAAGGAGATTTGAGTATTGTTCCATATGTGGAATACGACATTATTTTAGCCAATATCAACAAAAATATTTTACTTAAAAGTTTTGAGCAATTGAGCAAACATGTAAAGCAAAATGGCTTGGTGCTAATTAGTGGTTTTTATGAAACCGATTTGCCTGATTTGTTAAATTGTTGCCAAGCTTTTGGTTTAAATTTACAACAAAAAGTAGTAACAAATGGTTGGTGCGCTGCGGTTTTGGTTAGACAATAGTTGATAGACCATGGACCATAGAAAGTCTAATAATAAACTATCGTCTATGGTCTATTAACCGTCAAAAAGCCTTACTTTTGCGGCATGTATTTAAAGCCGCTTTTAAAAAACGACCAAAACGAAGACGACCAAAACGAAGACCAAGAACTATACGAACACCATAGAGTAGAAGTGGAAAAAGGCCAAGCCTTGCTGCGTATAGACAAGTATTTGATGATTAGAATTGCCAATGCAACACGTTCTAAATTACAACAAGCTTGTGAATTAGGTTGCGTTTTGGTAAATGAAAAGCCTGTAAAATCAAATTATAAAGTAAAACCTTTAGACGTAATTAGCATAGTTTTACCAAATCCGCCTGCTAATACCGAAATAGTTGCCGAAAATATTCCACTTGATATTATTTACGAAGATGATTCGTTATTGATAGTAAATAAACCAACAAACATGGTAGTTCATCCTGGATATAATAACACAACAGGAACTTTGGTAAATGCTTTGGCGTGGCATTTTAAAGATTTACCTTTTGCACAGGAAAACAATATTCGTCCTGGATTGGTGCATAGAATTGATAAAAATACTACCGGACTATTGGTAGTGGCCAAAAGCGAACATGCCATGACACATTTGGCCAAACAGTTTTACGAACACAGCATTGAACGCAGTTATAACGCCATAGCTTGGGGCGAAATGCCAGAACCTGAAGGAACAATTACTGGTTATATTGGAAGAAGTAACCATGATAGAAAAATTTTTCAGCTTTATAACGAAGAAGAAAAAGGAAAATGGAGTGTTACCCATTACAAAGTTTTACAAAGTTTAACCTATGTAAGTTTAATAGAACTAAAGCTAGAAACAGGTAGAACACATCAAATTAGGGTTCATGCCAAAAGCATTGGTCATCCACTATTTGGCGATACCACTTATGGTGGTGATAGAATTTTAAAAGGAACTACATTTACAAAATACAAGCAGTTTGTAGACAATTGCTTTGCAATACTTCCGCGTCAGGCGCTGCACGCACGTTCATTAGGATTTACACATCCGGTAACTGGCGAACGCATGTTTTTTGAAAGTCCATTACCAAGTGATTTTGTACAAGTATTGGATAAATGGAAAAATTACGCTCACTTTAAACCATTTGAAGAAGAATAGCTATGAAACTTTTAAACAAGAATACAGTCATTATTTTGCTGCTAGCAATTATTTGCTTTGGAAGCGGCATGTTTATTAACGCTAGTTTGCGCGAGGATGATAAGCAACAACAATTGATTGATCAAAGTTTAAAATGTTACTCGCTTCCCATTCCTGAATTTGTATATTTTGCCAATCAGAAAATAAGTTTAAAAGAGTTTGATGTAAAAGAACGTTTCGATAGAGAATTATTAACCAATGTATATTGGCAATCGCAAACAATATTATTATTAAAACGTGCCAACCGGTTTTTTCCTACCATTGAAAAAATATTGAAAGAAAAAGGCTTGCCTGACGATTTAAAGTATGTAGCCTTAATAGAAAGTGGTTTAATGAATGTTGTTTCTCCAGCTGGTGCGGCAGGTTTTTGGCAGTTTATGGATAAAACCGGAAAACAGTACGGACTAAAAATAAATGATGAAGTTGATGAACGCTATCACTTAGAAAAAGCTACGTATGCAGCATGTAAATATTTTAAAGAATCGTATTCGGAATTTAACGATTGGGGTTTGGTGGCTGCCAGTTATAACATGGGAATAGAAGGTTTAAAACGTCAGCTAAAAACGCAATCTGGTAACAGTTATTACGATTTGTACTTAAATACCGAAACATCACGTTATGTTTTTAGGATTTTAGCAATCAAGGAAATTGCTGAAAAATCGCAGCAATATGGATTTTATTTAGCCAAAGGTCATTTGTATGATGTAATTCCAACCATGAATCTTTCGGTAAATTATTCAATTCCAAATCTTGCAGATTGGGCTATTCTGTTTAAAACAAATTACAAAACAGTTAAGCTATTAAATCCTTGGTTGCGTAGCAATTCGCTTATTTTAAAAGAAGGCGAAAGTTTAGAAATTACTTTGAGAAAGTAGGTTTTTGGCTTCTGGCAGCTAGCTTCTAGCAGCTGGCAAAATATATTAAATTTAAAACACCATTTTATTAATCCCTATTTCTTTGAGATAATTTTTTAAGTAATTCGCGTTTAAAATCGTTTTCTGCTTTGAAGAGTAAAACCACCTTTTTAACTGGTAAAACCTTTTTAAATTCTGAAGCATATTTTTTCAGTAAATCGGCTTCTTGAATTTTAAAATTCACCATGTCATTTAATACTTTTTCGGCTTCTGCATCAGTCATTGCTGGCATGTCGGCCATTTCCTCTGAAATTTTTCCTTTTGAACTTTGACGTAATTTCTTCATATCGTCAGTAAATTTGTTGTAAACAGGCCAAAATACTTTGGCTTCATCGCTACTTAAATTCAATCGTTCAGTTATAAAACCAATTTTCATGGCTTCTAATCTTTCGCCTTTTTGAGCCATTGCGTTCAATGAAATTGTAGCAATGATTGCTATTAAATAAATATATTTTTTCATGGTGTTTTTTCTTAAAGTTCATCTAGTAAAGCATGCTCGTCAGCATGCTCTAATAAATATTGTTCTATTTCTTTGTTGTTTTCGTCTTTACTTGAAACTGTTTTTATTTGTGGATTTAACTCATTTATCCATTCAATTTTCACGTCATTATTGGCCAAATATTCTATCATTTCAGCTTCACTTACCTTGTTTAAGTTTGCACTAAAAGTGTTATTTTTATTAATATTTAAAAAAATAAATAGCGAAATAATTGCGATAAAAATAGCAGCAATTCCGCTAATTAATTGCCAATTAGCAAAAGTAAATAAATAACTTTTTGAAGTTTCTTTATTATTTATTTTACTTAAAATTTGTATTTTACTCGTTTCAAAATAACTATTAGGAACTGTAAATCCCCCTTCATTATTGCTAACTGCAAAATTTGAATCTGCATTTATTTTACTTAAAATACTTGCTTTCGATTGTTCAAAATACTTTTCAGGAACTCCAAAATCACCTCTGTTCCCTAAGTTTTTTAAAAAATCATCACCTATATTTTCTATCTCGTCTTTCATTTTGTGTTTAGTATTGATATCATAAACCGTTGATGGTTTAATTTAAGCAGACAATTTTTTTGTATTTCCCAAAACATATTTATTGGTAATTTCAAATTTGGTTAAAACCCATACTAAAACCGTGGTTAAAACAGTAGAAATTACAAAAATTACAATGGCTTCAATCGTGCTACTTTTATCTCTCTCTGGGTTTTGCAACCATTGATAGGCAATAAAAATAAAAAGTGGATGATATAAGTAAATCCCTAAAGACTGATTGTTTAAAAATTTCAAAAACTTATTATTTGTCCAGTTTTGCGATGAAGTATAAATTACTATGAAAAATACTAAACAAATATTACAAATTAAATAAGGAATCAGTAAGGTAAATTCGGGTAAATGTTTAAAAATAAAGGCCAAAATAGCAATTCCTGTTATTCCAATAAGTGATATAATTACCAATGCATTTGGTCTATAATTTATAATTTTATTTCTAATAGCAAAGCCTAAATAAAAGAACAAAAGGTATCCATAAATTCTTTTATCGCCTAAAAAATACAGCGGTAACTGTTCTGGCTGAAGTGAATTGTTTCTGTATGTTACAAACCAAAATGATGTAACTAAAGCAGTAAAAAGTAACACCAACCAACTCGGAATTTTTAATTTTAATGTAAAAAAACAAAAAATAACTGCTATTAAATAAGCTGGAATATACCATAAATGGTAATACGGATAAAGCATGTCTTTAAATGAAAAAGTAGCTATAGATCTGTTGAAAAATAAGACCGGAATAAAAACACAAAAAGCAATGATCCAAGGAATAATTGCACGGTTTGTTAATTTTGTAAAATACGGAAATATTCCATCATCAAAAGCAGATTTTTTAACTAAAAAACCACTAATTGACAAAAATAATGGCATGTGAAAAAAATATATAATTTGCAAATTGGAGTAAATATTAATGGAATGCCCAAAAATAACTATCAATACTAAAAGTGCTTTTACGGTGTTTAATCCCGGACTATAATTAGCAATTTCGGCTTGTTGTAAAGTTTTTAAATTTTGAATAATTTTTGCCATTCTTACTTATTGATTTCGTTTTTCATATACTCTTCTATTTTTTTTACAGCATGAAAATACGATGCTTTAAGAGCGCCAACACTGGTTTCCAGCACATCTTTCATGTCTTCATATTTCATATTTTCATAGTATTTCATATTAAATACAATGCGCTGTTTGTTTGGTAAAGTTAAAATAGCTTGTTGTAATTTCAGTGCTATGTTATTTCCATCAAAATAATTTTCAGCAGTTAAATGGCTGCTTAATTCGTAAGAAACATCGTCTAACGTAATATTATAATTCTGTTTTTTCTTTTGTATAAATTGTAAAGCTTCATTGGTAGCAATTCTATAAATCCAAGTATAAAGCTTACTATCTTCTCTGAATTTGGTTAAATTTTCCCAAACTTTTATAAAAGTATTTTGCAAAACATCATCTGCATCATCGTGGTTAATAAGTATTCTACGAATATGCCAATAGGTTTTCTTTTGGTATTTTTCTAAAATAAATTCAAAAGCAGCAGTACGCGTTTTCTCGTCTGCAAATTTTAAAATTAATTCATTGTCGCTAAGTTCAGTTTTCAATTAACTTTATATATTATAAATAGAATAATACTTATGATACAAGAATGCTATAAAAGTTTAAAAAACGTCATTATCGGCAAAACTATAATACTTGTCACCGCCAATAATAATGTGATCTACAATTTCAATTTCCAGAATTTTTCCACTAGCTTTTATATTTTTAGTAATCTGAATATCAGCCGAACTTGGCGTTAAATTTCCTGAAGGATGATTATGGCATAACACAATATAACTTGCTAAATTTTCGAGCGCATGTTTAAAAATAATTTTCATATCAACCACAGTACCAGCTACGCCACCAGAGCTAATTTGTTTTTTTGTAATTACTTTTTTATTTCTTGCCAATAATAAAATCCAAAATTCTTCGTGTGGCAAATCGGAAACTAATGGTTCAAAATAATTATATGCATCGCGCGATGATGTAATAATTTCAATTTCCTTAGCATTTTCCTCTTTTCTTCTTCTTCCTAATTCTAGTGCTGCAGCAATAGTTATGGCTTTAGCTTCACCAATTCCTTTTATTTTTTTTAAATCTGTAATTGATAATTTTGCTAAATCATTTAAGTTTTCATTGGTTAGTTGTAGTATTTTTCTACCTAAATCTACCGCTGATTCATTTCTGGTTCCTGTTCCAATAAGTATGGCTAAAAGTTCAGCACTGCTTAATGAATGTTTTCCTTTTAGAATAAACTTTTCCCTTGGTCTATCGTCTTCAGCCCAAGCTTTAATTCCATTAAATTTATCAAAACTATCTTCCATTTGGCTTTTTAATAATTTGCAAAATAGTTTTAAAACCTTTAAAACAAAAAAAAGCTTACCCATAATTAATGAGCAAGCTTTTAAAATAATAATTTATGAAGAAAAAAGGCTGATTAAGCCGCTTTTTTCTTATATGTTTTAGCTACTTTTTTAGGAGCAGTTCCAATTTTACTTACTACTTTAGCTAACTTAGATTTTTGGTTAGCAGCTTTATTTTTGTGAATAATGCTACGTTTAGCCAATTTGTCTAACATGCTAGATACTTTTTTGTAAAGTTCTGAAGCTGCAGTTTTGTCTTCAGATAAACGTAATTCTTTTATAGCACTACGAGTTGTTTTTGCTTGGTAACGGTTACGTAAACGCTTTGTTGCGTTGCTTCTGTTACGTTTTATTGCTGATTTATGATTAGCCATCTTTGTAATTAATTTTTCTCTTTAAAATTTATTAGATGTACTTTTATCTAATAAAGGGCTGCAAATATACTTTTTTGATTTAAATATCAAACACTACACAAAAAAAATGTTTATACTGAGAAACTTTCTCCACAACTACATGTTCGTGAGGCATTTGGATTAACAAAAGTGAAGCCTTTTCCGTTTAAACCGTCTGTAAAATCAAGTTCGGTTCCAAATAAATACAAAACACTTCGCTTATCTGTAACTATTTCTACCCCTTTATCCCCAAATTTTTCGTCTCCAGGTTTTAACTCATTGTCAAAATCTAATTTATACGAAAGTCCTGAACAACCACCACTTTCTACACCTACTCTTAAAAAATGTGAAGGCGTGTAATTTTGTTCAATTATTAATTCTTCTATACGTTTTTTTGCTTTATCGCTTACTGTTATCATAAAATAAAATGTTTTTTAATATTAAAAACACTACAAAAGTAAATGTTATATATTATAGAACAATAAAAATTATGTAATAGTTTTATTCATTTGGTTGGTTTTCAATTAATATTACTTCCACCATGGCATGAACCCTATATTTTTTACTGTTTAATGTTTCGCATAAAATATACGTTCTGAGCTTTTCTATTTTTTTTAGCACATCGTCAAAACCTTTCATTTTGAACAATGTACCATTTGGCAAATCAGCTAATACAATGGTGTTTACTTTGTTTTCGTCATATTTTTTTAAAACTTGTAAAAGCTTCACATCTGCCGAATGGGTGTATTTTGGATTCCGCATGTGTTTGGAAATTGCCACTTTTAAATCGGAAGGAAATAACGTTTCATGTTCAAAAAATGGAACCATATTTTTTTGAAATTCAGATTTCCATTCTTCACCATGCGGATCATGGCGACTACCAAATTTTACAAAAGCAGTATGGTGTGAAAGTTCATGAATAAATGTAATTAAAAAATCGAATTTACTTAAATTATGGTTGATACTTATTCTATTTCCTTTGCCATTATGCGGGCTGTAATCGCCATATTTACTCTTACGCTCTTTTTCTATATGTAAGTGTACTTGATGAAAAATAATTAGTTCAGCGCAATATTCAACGGCTAACCGAGGAACATACCGAACCAAAACATTACAAAAAGCTTGTTTCTGCTTTATTTGACTAGGGTTTAATTGATTGAAAAGTTGATGCTTTTGATTCAAAATTGAAATATTTAAAACAAAAAGAACACGACCAAAGCGTGTTCTTTTTGTTTAATTTTTAACGTAAAACTTACTCTTTTGTGATGGTTTTACTTGCCGAAAAATTATTTCCCGTTATTTTAACAATATAAATTCCTTTTGGTAAATGTGTAATATCAATGTTTTGCTCTTCTTTATTTGACACATTCACATTTTGATGTAAAATATTTTTACCCAAAATATCAAAAATTGCTACTTGAAAATTAGTTAAACTATTTCCTAAATACTGAATATTTATAAAGTTATTGGCAGGATTTGGATATAAAAGAATTTCATTTTCGTTGGTAACATTATTCATACTTGTATTCCAAATTCCTACTGGATAGGTTTTTAAATAGCCATTGCAAAGATTTGCACCTTTTTCGGTAACATTAACCATACCAACAGAACCAGTACTCCATTTTACTATAATGGTATTTGTATTTTGACCACTTTGAATAACTCCACCAATTACTGTCCAAGTAAAAGTTGAAGTTGGTAAACCAGAAACTTTATAAGTTGCTGTATCATTTTTATAAGCAAAACGCGAAGCCGTAATTTCTGAAGTAATTGGTTTTACTAATTTTGTTAAAGTTAATGGAACTGAAAGCGCGTAACAAGCACCATTTGATACTTTTACAGTAAATGTTCCTGAATCGTTATAATTTAATGCAGTGCCTGTTTCACCTACTAAATCTATTCCGTTTTTTTGCCATTGATTTGCAGTGGTTGCACTTGAAGTTAAAACAAAAGTACCGCCATCGCAGAACACATTTCCTGTTAACGATTTTGTAACAATAGGAACTGGAGGTTTGGTGCCAGCAGTAAATGTTAAAATATTACTTTGTGCTGAACATCCATTTGTAGCAATTGTTCTTACGGCTATTTTTCCTGCAAATTTGTTGTAATAATTTGTATCAATTGCGCCAGCAATAGCTACACTGTCTTTATACCATTTAAGATTAGAACCACTAGTAGTCAATAAAGCAGAGTCTGCATCACAAAGCAATAACGACCCGTTTAATGTTATTATTGGAGATGTTGGAGAATCTTTTACTTCAAATGATTTGATAATGGAAACACTATCAGATCCTGAAATATTGCTAACTTTTAATTTTACATTATAAAATCCTGATGTGGTTAAATTTACAATTGGATTTTTGGTGGTAAAAGTCAAATTCTGAGGACCAGTTATAGTATATTCCCAAGTATCAGGATTGTTTTTTGAGGTATCTGTTATTGAAAAATTTTGATTAGAACAAACCAAACTTGGAACTGTAAATCCTGCTTTTGGACTAAATGGTGTTCCGTCAATTAAAACATTGTCAATAAATAAATTATTTCCGCTACCGCAATAGCTTTCAAAGCGAACCATTAAATTATTTAAACCAACATATGGCGTTAAATTTATAGTATTGCACGGAGTGCTATTTAAAGTATTATTACACCAATCAGCTGCTATGGTTGGTAAAAAGAAAGTGGTGGAAGTTTGTGCTTGATCACCATTTCTAGTATAAGTTGCAAGCCTTGTTCCTGCATTTGGCCTGGTTTCAGAAGCACCATAAAGTCTTAGCCAAGTAGAACCACAATTAGTACTTATGCTAACTATTAATGAGTCTTTATCTGCAGTTGCATATCTGGTATAAGCATGTTGGAAATTTAAACTCGCATTTTGCATTCCACGTAAATCAAGAATTGGAGAAATCAATTGATATCTTCTTCCTGCAGTAGAATTATCGTAATTATTTATTCCAAAAACGGTATTTCCAGGTGCTGTTCCGCCTGTGTTATTCCATTTGCGCCAGCCTAATGTATCGTTTGTATAATTATTAGTAGTTTTCCATAATCCAACTGTGGCTGAATTACTTTCAAAAGTTTCATTTAATGGTAAAGTTACGCCACCAATTTTTATATAATTAGTTCTGTAAATTGAATCTGTTCCAGCTACATTACTTACTTTTAAAGCTACAGCATATATTCCAGGAGTACTATAAATTACCGTTTGATTTACTGCTGTGGAAGTAGCAGGATTTCCTCCGGGGAAATACCAAATACGCGATGTACTTGCTGATGATGTATTGGTAAATACTACTTGACTTCCAGTACATGTAGCTTGAGTAGACGCTGTAAAATTAGCTGCGGGAACTGGTGAAAGTCCACTAATTAATAACGAAAAAGATTGATTAGCTGATAACGCTCTTTTGCTAGTAATTCTAATGGTATAAATTCCTGCAGTTGGCGCTGCAATATGAATTTGTTCTACATTGTCTCTTGTGTTATCGCCAGTGGTAGCTGCTGATGATGGAATTGCAGGATTTAAAATGTATGGACTAAAAACTTGGTTGTCGCTTACGCGGGTAAGTCTAATGTCTAAGTCATTTACTAATTTACTATTTGGATCGTCCAAAACTGCACCTGTTGATGGATTATCAGGAACATCAGTCCAACATAAAGTTAACCTTAACGGACTAGTTCCATTAGCAACCACAGTTCTTGTATATGCTGTTAAAGCAATGGGTATTTGCGATTCGATGATACTATTTGCACCACTATCAGAAATAACTTGAACTGCTTTTGCAGTGTTCATTAATCCCCAACCGTAACTGTAATCAGGACCAACACTACTTCCAGCTTCATCGGCAGTATGAATAATTAATCCTTTTAAAGAAGAAGCGCGTAAAAAACGAGCATTTAAATTGTTAAAATGTTGCTGAATAAGCAATGCAGAACCACTTGCATTTGGCGAAGCCATAGAAGTTCCACTAATAGTTCCATAAGTAGTATTTGAAGCAGAAAAACTTGAAGTTAAATTTACTCCAGCCGCACAAACATCAGGTTTTATACGTCCATCGTCAGTAGGACCCCAACCACTAAAACTACTCATCACTACAGAGCTTGAGCTTGTCCAACCATTTGTAATTTTATTTACAGCGCCAATTGTAATAATATTTTTAGCATTTCCATAAGTAGAAACACAATCATAAGGACCATCGGCAGGAGGAGTTGTACCTGAAAAAACATCCCAAGTTCCCGTATTACTATTATAAAAAACTTTTGGGTCGGTAGTACTAGGAACATCGCCCCTATCATTTCCTGCCGATTTAAAAGGAAGAAAAAATGGATTACTGTAAACTATTTGATCCCAACTTTGCGATTCAGCATCATAAATACCAAAATTAATATCTTCGGTGTTACTAATGGAAACATCGCCATGCCATTTCCATTGCGGAGTAACATCGTCATATTCCCAACCACAAACAGAACCGTAACTATGATTTGAAATAAGCATTCCTGCAGCTGCAGCAGTACTCATTTCTGAATTATCGTTTGTCCATTCGTAACATTTTAAAGGCGCTTGAAACGACATTCCTTTTGCATTAGCTTGTACACCACCACCAATCATAGTTCCTGCCACGTGAGTTGAATGGTCAATGGTATTTGTAACTCCATCGGTTTGAACGGCTCTGCCTTGAAATTCTTGGTGTGTTAACCGAACAGCACCACCATCCCAAATTCCAATTCTATTGGTCATTCCGCTACCACTTAAACTTAAACCCAAACTTCCTCCCGGATTTACTTTATCTGTTCCAATGGTTTTAGCTGCGCCTGTATTATCTGTTTTTATATATTGAGGAATTCCATTTTGAGTAACACCAACCAATTGTTTCATTCCACCATTTGGTAGTGGCTGAGGAGCTAAACTTAAGCCCAAAACTTCTTTTGCATAAGTTAATTCAGCTTGCACATTTTGTTCAAAAATAGCTTGTAATTCAGTTGAATTCTTCGCTTCTAATAAACTTCTGTGCGGAACATTTGGTTTTTGTTGGGCATTCACTTGCCCAATAAACATTAAGGCTGCTGATATACTCAGTACTTTTTTATACATATTATTTTGATTTTGAAAATTAGTTAGTTTTTAAATTTTTTCTTGGAGTTTGTTTAACATATAACTCGGAAGTAATATTTATTTTTGATGATTTGTTTTTAACTAAACCACTAAAATTTACTGTAAATGTATCTTTACTTTTATTACACATTAATAAAACTTGTATATTGGAATTTGAAGTGTAAGTAATATTCTTTTTATTATCAATAAGCACTATTTTAATGTCCTTAGAATTAAGTCTGCTACCGCAAATAAATAATTTTTCATCAATATTATTCAGCTCTAGTAACAAATTGTAATCTGTTATAATAATACTCAAATTCACTTTTCCATTGATGTTTTCGTAAGAAGCTTGTTCCATACACATATACTTGGAAACTTTTCCGTTTTTATTTAAGCTCACTTTGTTTTGCGCTTGCAATGAAAATGTAAAGAATAATAAAAATATAAAAGAAAATATTTTACCCATTAATCAATTGAAATTTAGATTCCAAAGTTAAAATGAATGTACATAAAAGCAACTAAATATTATCTGCGTTTTGTCAAATAATGAAATAACCAATACTTTGCAACAATTATTAAACCAAAATAACATGAAAAAACATATTCCAAATGCGCTTACTTCCTTCAATTTATTGTTTGGTTGCCTGTCAATTATAGCCAGTTTGGTGAATAACGACTTAGAATTAGCTGCCTATTTTATTGGTGCTGCCGCAATACTTGATTTTTTTGATGGTTTTGTAGCACGCGCTTTACATGTGGGTTCCGAAATGGGAAAACAATTAGATTCACTGGCCGATTGTGTAAGTTTTGGAGTGGCACCAGCATTTATTTTTTATAAAATTACCAATATTCCAATCGACTTTAACCAAATAAATGTATTGGCATATATTCCTTTTTTAATTCCTATTTTCTCTGCCATTCGATTAGCAAAATTCAATATTGACACCCGCCAAACCGATTCATTTATTGGATTGCCAACACCAGCAAATTCATTATTTATAGCTGCAATACCTTTTGTAATTAGTGCCAATATTTTTGGATTAGGAAGTATTTTTCAAAGCCAATGGTTTTTAATTATTTTCCCTTTTGTAAGTGCTTATTTGCTTGTGGCAGAAATTCCGCTGTTTGCTTTAAAGTTTAAAAGTTTTGCTTGGCAACCCAATCAATTGCGATATATCTTTTTATTATGCTGTTTGATTAGTTTATTTGCATTTGGATATTTAGGAATAAACATCAGCATCGTTTTATATATACTTTTTTCAATTTATAATAATTTACAACCAAAAAAATGAAGTACGCAGCACACATAAATATTATGCCACATAAGGCATTATTAGACCCACAAGGAAAAGCAGTAACTGGTTCTATGCCAAACATTGGCTTGCCAACAATAGCTAATGTAAGAATTGGCAAACATATTACTTTGGAGTTAGAAGCTGCTAATGAAACTGAAGCTAAAGCTATAGTAGAAACGGCTTGTACCAAGTTATTGGCTAACCTAATTATGGAAAGCTACGAGTACACTGTAGTTGCTATTTAAACAACTTTTTTTTAAAAATGAAAATCCTTAGAACGAGTATAAAAACTATTTCAAAGAATTTTTTTTGTTTAAAAATCTCTTTTCTTTTTCCGTTGGCTATACTTCGACTTCGCTCAGTAACCGCAAACGGCAATTCATTGTTTGTTTTACGATACATCTGGAGTTTATTGCTCATTGCCATTTGCTCATTGCCTATGGCAACAAAAGCACAGAACAAGGAATATGCAAAACAGGTAATTGAAAAATTATGCTCATATGAATATGCGGGCAGAGGTTATGTGAAAGATGGCGATAGAAAAGCAGCTAGATTTATAGCTGAAAGTTTTAGGAAAAACCGCTTAGGTTCTCCCACCATTGATTATTTTCAAACATTTGGCTTTCCTGTAATCACTTTTCCGGGTGAAACTTTTTTAAATATTGATGCTGTAGGACTAGCACCCGGCCGCGATTTTATAGTAAATGCTGGTTGCCCAAGCATAAAAGGAAAGTTCGAAATTATATACATTGACTCTGCTACTATTGACAATAATTTTGCTTTTCAAAGTTTTTTAAAAAAACCACTGCGAAGAAGTTTTATTGTTATTTCTGGTATTCAAAACAAAAAAATGATTCAATCGGAAAGGGCTGAAAGTGTTTTGAAAAATACCATTGGTGCTAAAGGTATAATTATAGACAAACAAGAAAAATTCACCTGGACAGTAGCCACCGAAAGAGCGGCTTTTCCAATTATTTATATTCAAAAAAATGCCATCAAACATACCATGATTGAAATGGAAATTGATATTGAATCAGCTTCCATCGACCATCAAACACAAAATGTAATAGCAAGTGTAAAAGGTAAATTATATCCCGATTCATTTGTAGTAATTACTGCGCATTACGACCATTTGGGAATGTTTGGCGAAGCCTTGTTTCCGGGTGCTAACGATAACGCAAGCGGTATAGCCATGATGCTGGACTTAATGAATACCATTGCCAAAAACCCTTTAGATTATTCAGTTCTTTTTATTGCTTTTGCAGGCGAAGAAGCTGGCTTACTTGGCTCCTATTATTATACTCAAAATGCTTCTGTTCCTTTAAATAAAATGGCCATGCTGTTAAATTTAGATTTGATGGCCACTGGCGAAAAAGGTTTGACGGCTGTGAATGCTACTGAATTTCCAACTGAATTTAAATTATTAAAATACATTAATGAACAAGGGAATTATTTGCCAAACATTAACTCACGCGGAAAAGCTCAAAACAGCGACCATTATTATTTTACAGAAGCAGGTGTAAAATCTTTCTTTTTTTACCTAATGGGCGATTATCATTTTTACCACGATATAGACGATAAAGCCAGTGCAATAAGTTTAAGTAAATACAACGAAGCCTACCAATTAGTTTACGACTTTACAGTAGCATATATTCAACAAAGTATAGCCAATTCCACCAAACCAAAAGAGCAAGAATAACGCATGAGTTCATTAAAAAAACTAGCATCGCAAACGGCTGTTTATGGCTTAAGCACCATTATAGGCCGCACCATTAATTTTATGTTGGTGCCTTTACACACCGCCTTGTTTTCAAAAGCCGATTTTGGAACACAATCGGAAATGTATGGTTATGTAGCTTTTTTTAATGTGATACTTTTATACGGTATGGAAACTGCTTTTTTTAGGTTTTCAAATACCAATAAAGACCATCCGAAAATATTTTCTACTGCCTTAACTTCGGTTGTAGTTAGTTCCATTATTTTTATGCTAGGTTTTATGTTCTTTGCCGAACCTATTGCCGCCTTAATTCGTTACCCAAATAATCCTGAATACATTGTGTATTTTGCTTTAATTATTGGGTTAGACGCCATTACTATGTTGCCTTTTGCCTATTTAAGGCAACAAAACAAAGCGTTAAAATTTGCGGTAATTAAAAACATCAATATTTTTACCAGTATTTTGTTCAATTTATACTTCTTGTTATTGGGACCATACATGCAAAACAAAGGCATGATGATTCCGCTTTTTGATGGACAAGTAGGTATAAAATATGTGTTCATTAGTCATTTAATAGCATGTATAATTACCATTCCTTTATTGTTTGTAGAACTTAAAAAAATACGGTTGGGTTTTGATGCCATTATTTGGAAACAAATGGTACGTTATGGTGCGCCATTAATTATAGTTGGCTTTGCCGGTATGATCAATGAAACATTGGACCGTGTGCTTATAAAATATTTGTATCCCGATGCCAATTTGGCCAATGAAATGAATGGAATATATGCCGCTAATTACAAACTTTCAATTTTAATGACTTTGTTTATTCAAGCATTTAAATTTGCTGCGGAACCTTTCTTTTTTAGTCATTCTAAAACTACCGACAAACTTACACTTTACGCCACTGTAATGGATTATTTTGTACTTATTTGCTTGGCTTTATTCCTGGTTGTAACCCTGTTTATTGATGTTTTTAAACAATATATTGATGTAAAATTCCATGAAGGTTTACATGTAGTTCCAATTCTTTTACTGGCCAATATGTTTTTGGGTGTTTATTATAATTTATCTATTTGGTACAAGCTTTCCGACAACAATAAAAAAGGTGCAAATATTGCCATCATGGGCGCAGTAATTACTTTGGTATTGAACTTCATTTGGATTCCTATTTACGGTTATGATGGCTCGGCTTGGGCTACTTTTATTTGTTATTTTAGCATGATGGTAGTTTGTTATTTATTAGGGAAAAAATATTACCCAATTGAATACCATGTAAAGAAAATGATAGGTTATACTGTATTTGCTTTGGTGCTTTTTTATATTGGTAAAATGACCAATAATTTGTTCCCTGAACCTGAAATTATTTATAGTATCAATGCAATTTTATTATTTTCGTTTTTTGCTTTGGCATTCATCGTTGAAAAACGATTTAAAACCATTCACAACATTTAATGAATTAAACAATGTATTTTGAAATAGCCTATTAAATTATAAATTCGTTTCTACAAGCTCAACGACCGCGGACATTGAGCTTGTAGAAATGTTTTATAACAAAATAAACCATATTGAATTATTAACAACATAAACTCCATTTTTATATGAACATAAAAATTATAAACACCTCCAACAACGATTTACCTGCTTATGAAACTGCACATGCAGCTGGCATGGATTTACGTGCATTTTTAACGGAATCCATTGTTTTAAAAGCAAACACCAGAGCCATTATTCCTACAGGATTATTCATGGAAATTCCAGTAGGATTTGAAGCGCAAGTTAGACCTAGAAGCGGATTGGCATTTAAGCATGGAATTACGGTTTTAAACAGCCCAGGAACCATTGATGCCGATTACCGTGGCGAAGTAAAAGTTTTACTTATAAACTTTGGAACCGAAGATTTTGAAATAAAATCGGGAGAAAGAATAGCGCAAATGGTAATAGCCAAACACGAAACTGCCATTTGGGAAACTACCACCGAACTCAGCGAAACCAATAGAGGCGCGGGCGGTTATGGAAGTACTGGAAAGTAATGAAGGGAGCGCGAAGTGCGAAGTGACAAAAATGCGAAGTGATAATCACGCAAGGCGTGAATGAATTTTGAAGGAAGAAAAAGTAAAATGCCAGAAGCCAGAAGCTAGAAGCTAGCAGCTAAAAAAAGCTAACCCACTTTCTTAAACAAAGGCAATCCACTGATTTTAGCCAGCGATTCGGAAGCTATATCGCCATCTTGGGTAAATGCCCATACAAAAAGTGATTCAATGGGATGCGTTTCTCTAATTTTTGAAAGCGCATCAAAGGCTAATTTTTTAGCTATACCTTTTCTTCGGAATTCTTCTAACACCATGCCCGAACACAGATAAACCGCCTGATATGGAACATTTAAAGGTGTTAATTCAAATAGCTCTTTTTCGGATATTTCGTTAGCCAAAAATTGCTCCATGAGTTGGCGGGTGGTAGGTATTTGAATAATCCAGCAAATAGGTCCATGGCCATTATCATATTCTGCAATGCTTTCAGGGTGAATGCGCTGCAATTTTTCCATCACCTCTTCATTCACATCTAGTTGATTCGGATCGTTTTTACTTGCAAACACCTCTTCGGCTAGCTGCAACATGCGTTCAAAATTAGATTTTTCCATAGGGCAAAATTAGCGTTTTTATTTGCTAACTCCCCTCAACAATCTTAATTTCGAGTTCGGTTAACTCATACAAGGGTGAACCAGCGTTTCAAATTTTGCTTTTGTTAGCGAACAAATAGTCTTCAAATTGATTTCTATTGTATATATGGCAACATAAAATATCTCCATTTTCTTTTACAATTAAATAACCACAACTATCCTCAGCGTTAGCAGCGCGCGCTAAGGATTTACAATGATTATAGTGTCTCTGACATGGGCTTATTTAAAACGAGTCTGGAGTCTCTTTCTTCATTTTAAATCCTTAGTCCCAGCCCGCAATGGCTTGACTACAGACTACAGATAGTTATGTGAAAATTTACCATAATCCTTCCCTCCAAAACTTACATGTATTTTTTTGCTTTGTGAGATTTTAAAATGATATGACAAAAAATAAGAAAATAACTGTTGTATTTGTAACGTTAAATTTTACATTTGCAGTCCTTTTTGCGGATGTGGCGTAATTGGTAGCCGCGCCAGACTTAGGATCTGGTGTTGAGAGACGTGGGGGTTCGAGTCCCTTCATCCGCACGGAAAGAAAAAAAAATAAGACTGGAAATAATATTTCAGTCTTATTTTTTTTAACAAAGAAGAATAAAAAAGAATAAAATAAATACAATGAACGTAACATTTGATAAAAAAGATGCTTTAAACGGCACTATCTCCATACAAATAGGCAGCGCTGATTACATGCCTTCTTATGACAAAAAATTAAAAGACTACAGGAAAAAAGTAAATATACCCGGATTCAGACCAGGAACTGCTCCAATGGGTATGATTGAAAAACAAGTTGGAAACAGTATTTTATTAGAAGAAATAAATGCTTTAGCTTCTAACGCTTTACACAATTATATTACCGAAAATAAAGTAAATTTATTAGGGGAACCTGTTTTAAACCAAGATACTTTGGTAGAAAAAATAGAAAAAGGCATTGATTATAATTTTAAATTTGATTTGGGAATAGCTCCTGAGTTCGATTTAAACATTGGTAAAGGCGATGTGTTTACGCGCTACACTGTTAGTGTAGATGATGCTGAAGTTACTGAAGAAATAGGAAGAATGCGTAAGCGTTTTGGTAAATTAGAAGACGTAACTATTGCAGAGCAAGATAACGACATGGTTTATTTAAACTTAGTGGAACTTACTGACGATAAAACTGAGTTAGAAGGTGGTGTAAAAGCCGATAACGTTCCTATGTTGTTATCGGTAGTAACTAATGCTGAAGCAAAAGCATTGCTTACAGGTATAAGCAAAGGCGCTAAATCTACTATAAATATTTTTACTTTATTCAATAACGATGAGCAAGAAATGAGTCATGCTTTAGGTGTGGCTAAAGTGGGCATAGCCGACTTAAATCCTAACTTTAGTTTTGAAGTAGTAGATATTAAACGCAATATTGAAGGTGCCATTGACCAAGAATTATTTGATGCTGCTTATGGACCAGGAAATATTACTACAGAAGCTGAATTAAGAGCTAAAATTAGTGAAGATATTAAAGGTTTTTATACTGGCCAAGCAGACCATTTGTTAGAACATAACATGATGGATACTTTGGTAGCTAAACATAACGTTACTTTACCTGACGAGTTTTTAAAACGTTGGTTAATGGACAGATATGCTGATAAGTTTAATACCGAAAACATAGAAACTGCTTATTTACCTGAAGCTAATTATTTGAAAAATCATTTGGTAGAAGAAAAAATAATGACTGCCAATGAAATTAAAATTGAAGAAGCTGATATTAGAGCTGCAGCTGTTGAATATACCAAGCAAATGTTTGGCGGTTATTCAATGAGTGGCCTAAACGAAGATTTGATTAATCAATTAATAGAGCCAAGTTTAAAGAAAGAAGATTACAGAAGTAAAATGATTAATTCGGCTGTAAAAATTAAGGTAAATGCTGCAGTAAAAAGTTTAATTACCATTGAAGAAAAAGAAGTAAGTAAAGAAGAGTTTATGAAAATAGTAGAAGAGCATAACCACGCTCATCATGCTAATCACGAACATTAATCTATTGTTTTTTATATCAAAAAGCTGCTCGCAAGAGCGGCTTTTTTTATGGGTAAAAACAAAACGAGTTTGGAAACTCTTTCTTCATTTCAAATCCTTAGTCAGCCACCCAAAAGCCATTTCACAAGACTAAGGATAGTAATGGAATAGTAAAGACGCGATGCTTCGTGTCTCCATTACGAAAAATTATCCATGCAAACCGTAAAGACGTTTAATTAAACGTCTCTACAAATTATATAAACAAAAAAAAGCTACCCCAAATTGGAATAGCTTTTTATATTTTCTATCAACCGACAACTATCAACTGACAACCGTCAACTAAAGTACTGAATTAACTTCGTGGTAAGGTAAGCCAAATGCGTCAGAAACACCTTTGTAAACTATTTTTCCTTCTACTACATTTAAACCTAAACGTAATTCTTCGTTATCGGCACAAGCTTTTTTCCAACCTTTGTTTGCTAATTGCAAAGCATACGGTAAAGTAGCATTTGTTAAAGCCAAAGTAGAAGTATAAGGAACTGCACCAGGCATGTTAGCTACGCAATAATGAATAATTCCATCTATTTCGTAAGTAGGATCTTCGTGAGTAGTAGGTTTACAAGTTTCAATACATCCACCTTGATCTACCGCTACATCAACTAAAACAGTACCCGGACGCATCATTTTTAACATTTCGCGCGTAATTAAATGAGGTGCTTTTGCTCCTGGTATTAACACCGCACCAATAATTAAATCAGCCGTTTTGATGGCTTCACGAATATTGTATTCATTGCTAAATACCGTTTTTACGTTAGCAGGTAATATATCGTCTAACTCGCGTAAACGAGGAATTGAAATATCCATAATGGTAACATCAGCAGCCATACCAGCCGCCATTTTAGCAGCTTGCGTACCAACAATTCCACCACCTAAAATTAATACTTGAGCTGGCTTAACACCGGGTACGCCACCTAATAAAATGCCGCGTCCGCCCATAGGTTTTTCTAAATATTTAGCACCTTCTTGAATACTCATTCTACCTGCTACTTCGCTCATTGGAACTAATAAAGGTAAAGAACGGTCTTTTTTCTCTACTGTTTCGTATGCTAAGCAAATAGCTTTACGAGCAATCATGGCGTGAGTTAATGGCTCATAACTTGCAAAGTGGAAATAAGTGAATAATAATTGACCTTCTTTTATTAAAGCATATTCCGATTCAATTGGTTCTTTTACTTTAACAATCATTTCAGCTTTACCATATACTTCTTCAATAGTAGCTAAAACAGTTGCGCCAGCACCCGCATATTCTTCATCCGAAAAACCACTACCGTTACCAGCAGTTGCTTGTACAAATACTTGATGGCCTGCTTTTACAAAAGCAATTACACCAGCAGGAGTTAATCCTACACGGTTTTCATTGTTCTTAATTTCCTTTGGAACTCCAATTATCATAATTTTATTTTTTTGTTTTTACTTTTAAAATGGGTTGCAAATTAGACCTTATTTTGAGCTAAACAAATTAGCTGAGCAATTTCAATTTTTGATGGATTTTTGCTAATTTGGAAATTGTGACACTATACGTAGATTTAGCGAAGCGCTCTAAGGATTTAAAATGAATGTAGTTTACATATAATTTGAAACTGTAGAGGTAAAGCATGATTTGTCTCTACCTTGATGATATCAACAAAATAATGTTTCACTAGACAAAGGTTAGTTGGGAAATTTGATATATTTGAATAAAATAAAGTGTGCAAAACTGTTTATGAATTCAATTTTATTTAATCAATACCCATATTATATTTTAATAGAAGAAGAATTATCTGAACGAATTGGAATTGTTTCAATTACTGACAGTTATATTGATGATTTAAAACTCTATTATTTTAAAAATCATTTCAAAAGCGCTAACCATTTTGACTTCAAACTTCCAGAAAAAACTAAATTGATTAATAAAATTTGTTTTCCTCTTTACAAGAAAATATTATATATAATTTTAGTAATTATTCTTA
>CAIUQQ010000124.1 GCA_903901345.1 uncultured Bacteroidota bacterium
AACACATTATTATTTTTAAAATTTACAGCCACAGAGTTGTTGATTCCTTTTGATAAAATTTCGTTAAATGATGAATTCAGAGGACTTTCAACATGGAGTTCTTTAAATGCATTGGTATATATTTCAAGAATAAATGAAGAAACTAGTGTGCTTATTTCATCTGTAGAATTAGCAGATTTGAAAACATTAAATGATATTTATAACCTAATAAGTTCTAAATCGAATGGCGCTATCTAAAACTAGCGGTATAAATATTGAAGGAATTGTATCCTTAGTTCCGGCTAATATAAATGATAATTTATTATTGACTCATTTGAGTCAATCAGATAAGGAAGCACTAATTCATCATACAGGAATCCGTTATAGGCGTGTGGTTAATGAGGAAAATACAAGCATAAAAAACCTTTTTATAAAAGGAATTACAAATTTACTTGCCAATCTTAAATGGGAAAAAGAAAGTATTGATATTTTAATATGTGTAACACAAACTCCAAACGTTTCTATTCCAGCTACTTCTTGCCAAATACATGGCGATTTAGGCTTTTCAAGTAACACCATGTGTTATGATATAAACCTTGGCTGTTCAGGTTTTGTATATGGTTTACACACTTTGAGTGCATTATTGAGTTCTTTAAATAATATAAATGCAAGAGCAATTTTATGTTGCGGTGATATTTCAACCCAATTAATACAAGAAAACGATCAAACAACTAAGCCAATATTTTCTGATGCGGCATCGGTAATAGCTGTTTCAAATAATACCGAAACATTTTCATATTTTAATTTAGAAACTAATGGCTCGGGGCAAAAAGCAATTTATAAAGAAGGCAGTTTTATGAAGCTTAATGGAATAGATGTTTTTAATTATAGCCTTACTATGGTTCCCAAAAACATATTAAATCTATTGTCATTTGCAGATAAGAATATTGATTTGCCCAATTTGTTTGTTTTACATCAGGCAAATAAATTAATCAATGAAGCCATACGTAAAAAACTGCTATTGTCAGAAACCAAAACGCCAAGTACCTTATACGAATATGGTAACACATCGTCTGCAAGCATACCATTAACTCTTTGTAAACATTGGGCTAGTGAAACCCCAAATTGGGTGTTGTTTTCAGGGTTTGGAGTTGGTTTTTCGGTTGCCTCTGCACTAATTTATTTGAACAATAGTATTCATTTGTCTATTATTGAAACATGAAAGAGCTAGACATAGTAATTCCAGTTTATAATTCTTCATTTTCCATTGGCCCACTAATTGAAAAAATAAATCATTGGGCAGAAAAAAGTGCGCTTAATTTAAATGTTATTTTTGTGGATGATGGAAGTCAAGATGATACTTATAATGTGTTAAAAGAGCGCTTAGTTACAGCTAAATTCACTTATCAAACCATAAAACTAGCAAAAAATTATGGCCAACATACAGCTACTGCAATAGGTTTTTCGTTTACTAAAAATAAATTAATAGCAACTATTGACGATGACCTTCAACACGATCCGGCAGATATTGAAAACATGTACGAGTATATGGTTCAAAATAATTGTGATTTGGTATATGGAAATTTTGAAACCAAAGAGCATCATTTTATTAGAAATTTAGGGACTAAAATTTTACAAAAAATTTTAAAATTAGATGGTAGAGATTATAAAATGGTTACTTCTTATAGGTTAATGAAAAGCTCTGCTATTAGTGTTCTTAAAAACAGAGTTACCAAAGTATATTTTATAGATGATTATTTGTTAATGGGCTCATCAAATATAGGAACATGCCCTGTTTATCATGCTAAAAGTCAAAGTGGAACATCTAGGTATTCAAATTGGAAGCTAATGAAAATGGCCATTTCTATAGTGGTTTTACATTCATCATTGCCTTTAAAACTTATTAGTAGATTTGGTTTATTAATGTCGTTTGTGTTTTTTATAACTGGCTGTTCCTATATTTATCAAAAACTAGCTTATGGTTTAGAAATTGGGTTTACTTCATTAATTGTTACTATATTTTTTACCACAGGTTTAATCTTGTTTTCTTTAGGAATAATTGGAGAGTATATTCGTAGAATTTGGGTTTCAAAACAAGGTTTAGATAGTATAATTATTTCGGAAGTTTGCTAATGTTTGCTTATAACAATATCGTTTTAGAGCCGCTAAGTGAAAACAAAATTGAGCTAGTAAGAAATTGGCGGAATTCACCTGAAATATGTGTTAATATGCAGTATCAAGCTATTATTACAAAAGCTGAACAGATTAAATGGTTTAACGAACTTCAAAAAGAAAATAGCCATTATTTTATTGTAAAAGCCAATGAAAAAGAGGCTGGTTTAATACACATAAACAAAATAAATCAGCAAGAAAAAACTGCCGAAGTAGGTCTTTTTATTGGTGAAAAGGATTTTGTGGGAACCGGTGTGGCTCTTTATGCTTCTTTTCTTCTTTTATCATTTGCATTTGAAAAACTTCAACTTAAAAAACTAAAAGCAAAAGTAAATTCATGCAATAAAATTGCAATAGATTATAATGGATTTTTAGGATTTGAGTTTTTTGAGAAATTAGATGAACAATTTAATTACTATGTAATGACTAATGAAACTTATGAGTTGAAAAAACCTGTTTTTCAAAAACTTTTATTACTACCGTTGTAATATCCTCCAACGAATTTCGTTGAGTACCGTTTTAGTTTTTTCGAAAATATTTTTTCTTTCTAAATCAATATAATTTAGTGTAAAAATACTCGGATTAAGCATCCATTTGATTGCTCTTTTGTAAATGGGCAATGCTGCATAAGGGAATTTTTGTAGTGTGAAAAATGGTTTAAGTTTTGGATAAATATTTTTGAAAAACTCCACACGATTATGAAAATAATAAGGTTTGTAAATTTTTGGCATAACCTCCATTCCAATATGAAAAGTTAAGTGTTTGTCAGTTACAAACAATGGGTTTTTGGCAAATGAAACTAAATTATGAACCAATGTGGCTTCCAAAAAAGGAATACCAACACAAATATTTCCCAACACAAATTGGCTCAGCAATTCTTTTTTAAAAATAAAGCAGTCAAATCCAGGATGTGATTTACCCAAATCGGCATACATGAATTGTAACTCATTTGGTGAGGAGTAATGTTTATTAAGCCTACGTCTATTGATAATAATGGCATCATGGCCGGCATGTATATACTCAAAAACCACGCTATAAAAATAGGGCATAAGTGCAATGTCAACATTGGTATAAATTAAAAAATCGACATCTTCTACTTCATTGAATTTTTCGAAAATATCTTTTATAAATGGTAGTTTTTTGCCCTTTAATTTGGTGTTTAAATCTAATATTGATCGTGTTAAATTAGAAAGAATTTTAAAGTCGGAAGGTATAATTCCCTTATCTTCATCAAATTGGGTAGTATAAAGTATTATTTTGTTTTCACTTACTACATATTTTTTTGCATCAATCATACTTTTAAAAGTAATAGGTTGCGCGTTGTATAAGTCAGAACTTTCTTTTACTTTTACCGGATTGATTATATGTGCTATTTTTACCAATGAAAAAAATATTATTTAACAATATTTATAATTCCGTCAATTATACAAAAAACATTGAATATTTGTTTTGATTTTTTGAATTTATTGTAATTTAGGCAATTAACAGTATTTTTTTTACAAATAGAGTAACAATAATAGGTTGTTTTTATTATAAAATGGGACTGACCAGACGAAGTGTGTTTAAAATATAGGTTATTTTAGTAATTATTGATATTGTTACTTTATAGATTTTGAGTAAAAAAATAAGTGGAGAAAAATAAAACTAATAGCTGTAAAAATAGAAATTTTAAAACAGATTTTGATACAATTCTTTTTTCAAAAAAATTGACTATTTCAACAAACTAATAAAATGCAAATTTATTTTAACATATGAATAAGTTAATTACAGCTAAACCCGACAGTTTAAAAACATACTTTAATACGGTTTGGACATACAGGTATATGCTTTTTATTTTGGCCAAACGCGATTTAAAAATAAAATATGCTCAAACTTTAATAGGGTTATCTTGGACGCTTGTTTATCCAATTACTGCAGTAATTATTTTTACTGCTTTTTTTCATTTTATACTTAGAATAAATGCACCATATCCTTATGAATTATTTGTACTTAGCGGTGTTTTGAACTGGGGTGTATTTAGTTACATTTTTAATCAAGCTGCACCTAGTTTATTAAATCATAGTGATTTGGTTAAAAAAACTCAATTTCCAAAAATTATTATTCCACTTTCCAAATGTATTATTGCTCTTGTTGAGTTTGCAGTATCTTTTCTAGTTTTTATTATACTGTTGCTCGTCTTTAAAACCAAATTTAGTTGGCTTTGGTTTGCATTTCCATTAGCATTAATTCCTGTAATATTATTTGCTTTAGGAGTTTCCTTAATTTTAAGCGCTGCTACTGTAAAAAAAAGAGATTTGTTTCACATCATTCCCTTTATTGTAAACTTTAGTATTTGGTTTACACCCGTATTTTATCCAGTAAATATTGTACCTGACCAATATCATTCATTTCTGTATATCAATCCGATAACAAGTTCAATACATTTGTTTAGACATGTTTTTTTTAATGAAACACTAAATCCATTTTTTTATATTGGTTTGATTTTATCTTTCTTGTTTTTTGTTGCAGGAATATTGGCCTTCAAATCAGTAGAAGAAAAAATTAATGATAGTTTATGAGAAATATTTTTGTTGATAGTAATATTGAAAATCAATTCAGAAAAGATGGATATGTAAAGGTTCCATTTATAAATGCTGATGAAGTAGAAATACTTAAAAACCTTTTTTTTGAAACTTTACCACAAAGTGGTGGTCAAATTACATCAGATGAAACCGGTGTTGAACAAGCAAGTTTTATTACCTACGATTTTACTTTTATAGATAAAAACCCTGAATACAAGCGTTTAATATTTAAAATAATATCAGAGTATTTTAAACCACATATGGATAAGCTGCTTGATAACTATCGTCCAATTATAGCAAACTATATTCGCAAACAATCAGATACAGGTGAAGTTCCTTTACATGAAAACTGGGCCTTTGCTGATGAGAAACTATGTTCTACTGTTTCTATTTGGTGTCCTTTAGTTGATTCCACAATAGATAATGGTACGTTACAGGTTGTACCCGGAAGTCAAAAACGTTTTGGCCAACATCGGGGCCCAATGGTACCTTGGGAGTTAGAGGGAATTAAAAATGAAATAATCAATAATCATTTAGTTCCATTAGAAACCAAAGCTGGTGATTGTGTGATTTTAGATGATAGTATTGTGCATTATTCTGCAATTAATAATACCAACGATTTACGATTAGCTATTCAACTAATTTGTGTTCCAATTGGATTTCCATCTATTCATTACTATATGGACTATCAAAGCAATCCAAATGAAATCCAAATGATTGAAGTAAATGATGATTTTTACATGGAATTTAATCCTTGGAAAAAAGTACAATCACCCAAAATATTAAAAAATGTTCCATTTGTAAGTAAGCAAATTACAGAACAAGAATTTGTTAAAAGATTGTCTGGTCCTACATTCGAGAATCAATTACAAAAAGACTTTTGGTGGAAGTTTAAATTGATATTTAATGCATCAAAATAAAATCAGTTTGCGGTCAGCTTTTTTTGCAAATGAACAAATTAATAGCCAATTTGAGTTAAATGGGTTTGTTGTGTTGCCATTGTTAAATGCTGAAGAAATTAAGTACTTAAATGAATCATATAATAGCAATTTGTTTAACAATCCTGAAGGGTTTTATTCTTCAAGTTTTAGCCAGAACGAATCTGTTAAGTTAAAACTAAATAGTGGAATAGATACAATTTTAGGTCCTAAAGTAAACCAGCTTTTCAACTCTTTCAAGACTTTAGGATGTTGTTATCTGTCAAAGGCACCTGGAGCAATTGGCCAAATGCCAATACACCAAGATTGGACTGTTGTAGATGAAACAAAGTTTGATTCTGTTACCATTTGGATTCCACTTCAAGATGTAGATGAATTTAATGGAGCTATGCAAGTTATACCAGGAAGCCATAGATTTTCCGATGCACTGCGCTCCCCATTATTCGATAATCCATTGTCGGAAATTGAAAATGAAATTAGAAAAGACTTACAAATTATTACTTTAAAAGCAGGAGAGGCTTTGATATTTAGCCAAGCTTTAATTCATGCCTCACCGGCCAATCAATCAAACACCAATAGGTTAGCTGTAACTTTTGGCTTAATACCAGAAACAGCTGATTTGCTCTTTTATTATAAAAATCCTGAAACTTTTCAAGCAGAAAAATATTTGGTTCCAAAAAATTTTTTCGAAAATTACAACACTAAAATTGGTCAAAAACCAATCGATGGTAAATTAATAAAAGAGTTTAATTATTCGCAAATTAAAATCACCCCAGATGAATACCGTTTAAAAAAACACATTTATCAACTAAATAAAAATAAACAAGCAAATATGAAACAGATTTTTAAAGATAAAGTAAATCAAGATTTTTTTGAAAAAGAAGGATATCTTATTCTTCCCATACTTGGTGATCAAGAAGTTGTCAGCCTAAAAACATATTATGAATCTCTTCATTTAAATGATGAAAAAGGATTTGGTTTTCATGTAAGTATGGACCAAAGTGACAAAGGCCTATGTGCAGAAATACAATCAAAAATTTTGGATATTACACTACCTAAATTAGATGAATATGTAGAAAATTATAAACCTTTTGTGGCTAGTTATGTTATAAAAGAAAGTAATCCAAAAGGTATTGTGCCCGCACATCAAGACTGGTCCTTTGTTGATAATGAGACTGAAGGATTTTGTTCAATAACTTGTTGGACGGCATTGGTAGACATGACACTTGATAACGGTTGTATGGGAGTAATTAAAGGGAGTAACAAATTGATGCAAAACTTTCGTCCATCGCCATCACCACAAACGCCAGTTCCATTAAGTGATCATATGTTTAGTATATTTCCATACCTAAAAACATTAGAGATGAAAGCAGGTGAAACCTTGTTTTTTGATAACCGTACTTTCCATGCTTCCCCACCAAATACTACCAATGAAGTAAGACTTGCAGTTGGAGTTGGAATTACTCAAAAAGATGCTGAATTAGTTCATTATTTCCTTAAACCAGATGGAAATAAAAATACAATTTTAAAATATAAAGTGGATGAGAATTTCTTTTTAAAATACGACAATGCTCGCCTTTCAACAATGTATGATAATGGTGAAGTAATTACCGACTATGAAGTTGTGGCTGAAATTCCTTATTTTTATGATCAATATACATCTGAAGATTTAACAACTTTAATAAAACAAGCAGGAAATGAATACAATGTGCCAATGTGCGAAAAGTTAGCAGTTTTATTTAACTATGACATTACAGGTGTTAAAAAAGAGGAGCCTATACTTGAGGAGAAGATAGAAGAAAAAAATATAGTAGAAGATTCGATACAAAAAGAATGGATAGATAATAGAACATTTTTTGAAAAATATACTCCAATGAATATTTTACGTGAAATAAAGTTTAAATTAACTGGGAAATAAGCATGTTCAATTTTCCTAATCAAATGCTTCAGGTTTTTAAGGAAAAGGAAACACAGGCCAGTTTTGAAAAAAACGGTTTTGTAATTTTGCCTTTTTACTCTCCAGAAGAAATAAATGAATTGAATGAAATATACCATCAACTTCATCCTAAAGATGAGAATGGTTTTTTTCCAAGTACTTTTTCTAAAAATAAACAATATCGTTTAGTTGCAGACGAAGAAATAAGAAGAATTGGAAGTAGAAGTATAAGTCAATATTGCCAAAACATAAAAGTAGTATGCGGAGCATTTATTGTAAAAAACATTGGAATTGAAAGTGGAATGTGTGTACACCAAGACATGAGTTTGGTAGATGAAAGCAGATTTACAGGAATTAATATTTGGGTTCCATTGGTTGATTTAACAATTGAAAATGGCGCATTGTTTGTTTTAAAAGGCAGTCATCGCATGTTTCCAACTTACAGGGGAAGCAGTATTTCTGAATGTTTCTCTCCAGTAATGAATGAAGTAATAGATTTTTTAGAACCCATTATTATTAAAGCTGGAGAAGCTGTTTTTTTTGATCAAAGTATTATTCATTTTTCTCCTCCAAATTATTCTGATAATATTCGTATTGTTACCAATACTTATTTTACACACCAAGATGCTGAATTTAGAACCTATTTTTGGAATAAAGATTTTGAAAATAATGTAGAGGCTTTTGTTCAAGATGATTCGTTTATGACTAATTTTGAGCAGTTTGGAGAAAATATTCATGCGCGTCCTAAAGTAGGAAAGTCCTTAGGCTTGGTCCCTTATCAATTTCCGAAAATTGATTTAAAATATTTAGAGAAAAACTATCAACGAACTAATGCCCGTCATTTAATTTCCAATGCTATTCCAAAAGAAAAAAATATTTTAAAGACAGAAATTGGCCAAGTTAAATTTCCTGATAACAAGAAAGGAATTCTTGAAAAATTAAAATCATTTTTTAATTAAAATATATGGGAAAAACAATTTTTAAATTGGAGAAACACCAAACACTTTTTGACAAGCAAGGATTCATAATACTTCCTTTTTTAACAGAAGATGAAATTAATACATTAAGTAATTATTTTGATGAAACACATCCAAATCTCATTGATAACAATTTTGTATCGGACAGTTATAGTCCAGATTTTAATTATAAAAAAAAGGCCAGTGATAAAATTGTTGATGTTTTTAATCGTGCATATGAAAATTACTTTACTGACTATACTCCTTTTGGAGGAGCATTTTTATATAAAACACCGGGTAATCAAAGTGCCCTAGCAGCTCATCAAGATTGGACAATTGTAAATGAAGAAACAGACGTAGCTTTAAACTGTTGGGTTCCATTATGTGATATAACCATGGAGAACGGCCCTATAATGATAATGCCAGGAAGCCAATATAGTAAACACAATACATTACGTGCACCAACATTACCATTCTTTTTTTCAGGCAATGAAGATGTGATAATGGAACAATTAGAACCATTATTAGTTACTGCAGGTACAGCAATTATACTTAATCAAAGTGTTATACATTATTCTCCTGCAAACGAATCAAACCAAATAAGAAAAGCAATTACTGCAGGTGTTAAATCGGCCAATGCACAAATGTATTTTCACTATAAAATACCTAATGAAAATACACTAGAAGTTTTTAAAGAAAATGATGACTTTTTAATAAGTTTTGAGGATTTTATGCAAGATATTGGGCAGAGACCAAAACGAGGGGAAAGTGTAAAATTTATTCCATATCATTTGCCAAAATACAACAGGGATGAATTTAAAAAATTGGTGCATCAATTAAAAAAAGATGCTGGATATGAAGTAAATTTTAGTAACCAAAATACAGAAGTCAAAATCAAAAAGCAGGTAAATTTTTTCACCCAATTGAAGTCTATTTTTAAATTATAACTATGCAACAAATTCTAAATAATAAACAACTTGATTTAATGCTATCTGATGAAGGATACATTGTTGTTCCATTTTTAGAAGTGGATGATGTTAAAACATTAAGTGATTTTTTTTATGAGAATCATCCTACTGAAATACCAGGTTTTTATGCTACCGCTCATAGCTCAGATATTCAGTTCAGAAATAAAATGAACAATAAAATTAAAGATGTTTTTGCTAATTCAATTAATCAGTTTTTTAATAATTGTTCAGCACTAGGCGGTTCTTATGTAGTTAAATCAAAATTGCAAGAAGAACGTTTACATCCTCATCAAGATTGGAGTATTGTTGATGAAACCAAATTTAGATCTTTCAATATTTGGGTTCCATTAGTTAATTTAAATGAAAACAATGGCTCCATAAGAGTTATCCCGAGGAGTCACTTGTGGGTAGATAATTATAGAGGCCCCAACATCTCAGATTACTTTAGTAAATCCAACGATAAAATTTGGGAACATATGCAAACCCTTAATATGAAAGCAGGCGAAGCCCTGATATACGATCATAGGTTATTTCATGCATCATTTCCAAATAAAACAGATCAATTAAGAGTTGCAACTGTATTTGGTATTATTCCCAATGAAGCTCAAATGTTCTATTATTTTGGTGATAAAGAAGCGGTTGATGTTTATGAAAGTAGTGTAGAATTTTTTATGGAGGGCAATATACAAAAAGGACCAGAAATATTGAAAAAAGTAAAGCGGGTTTCTGAACCTTTAGTTAAAGTAAAAAAACTCCCTAGTTTTATTGAGAATATTTCGGTAAATAATGACAAAACTCAGGCCAAAAAATTTGATTATAATTTTATAAGTTGGGTGAAAAAATATTTAAATAATTAACCAATAATATCTAATTATTTTTTGGGCTATATTGTTTAATTAAGCGAATTAAATTTTTATTACTAATGTTAAATGGTTTAAAGTCTACAATTTCCTTTTTCCATTTTTTTTCATCTGGTTTTGAAATAAAATCATAATCGTAGTAAAACGTTTCATCTACATAATATTTTTCTATTTTATTTTCAGGTAATTTAGGGTTTCGGAAGTAATAAACTAATTGATAATTTTTACGTAAAACAGTTATGGTTATCGCATGCCTTATTTCTTTGGATAAATTAGGGGCACTTGAATGTATTGTTGCAGGGTCAAAAACTAATACACTACCTGCTTTAATAATAACTGGCTCAATGTAATTATATAGTGTTTCAATGTGATTTTTAAATTGCCATGGAACACCTAAACTTCTTTGAGTATTTCCCCATAAATGACTACCAGATAAGAAAGAAATTGGGCCATTTTCCAGAGTAATATCACAAAACGGAATCCAAATAAATAAACAATAATCATTCTCTTCATCAATTACGGTACTGTCTTGGTGAATTAGTAAATCGCTGTTTTTATGAGGGGGCTTAACTTGATAAGCACCTCCAGTGTGTGAATCCACAATATTCATGTTAAACATCCGAGGTAAAATAGTTGCAGCGTTACTATTAATTATTTTTTGTGTTTTTTTTCTGATTTCAGGATTAAATAACCTTCCACTATTTAATAAATTTTTATCAAGCTCGAAACCTTCTAACTTCGAAATTTCATCAAAGGTTTGCATAAATGAATCAATCTCAATGTTATTTATAACATCATCTATAATTGTCCATCCATGAGTTAAATAGTGTGCTTGATATTTTTGATTTAAAAAAAAAGGTGCGGTTCTGATTTTATGATATTTGTTTTCTTGAACAGTTGGCTTTTGATAACCTAAAGCACTTTTAAATAAATCTAATATACTCATGAAATATCAATAATTTATACGAATATAGTAATAATTATATTTTTTTATA
>CAIUQQ010000125.1 GCA_903901345.1 uncultured Bacteroidota bacterium
ATTTAAGAAATATTATTAAGTTAAATGGAACTGGTTTTTTTGTTAACAAAGTAAATCAACAATTAAATTATAATGAGTATAAAGATGAATTACACGAATTGTTTTTTAATTTATTGAATAAAAAAAGTAGCTCACAAGCATATTCAGGAATTAAATTTGCTTGGGAAACAAATTCAGATTTAGCTATATCAAATAGGGAAAATGCTGCTAATAATATTATTCCCGAATCTGATTATATTGTTATTATAGGTTACTCATTTCCTATTTTTAATCGAGAGGTTGATATTAAATTATTCGAAAACATATCGAATTGTAAAGCAATTTATATTCAAGATAGAATTGAAAGAATTGAACTAATAAAAAATCAACTAGACTCAATAAATCCAAAAATCAACCAAAATAATTTAGTAAAATATCAAACAAATCTCGACCAATCTCTTATTCCAAATGAACTTTGGGCATCACAAGATAAAGAATATTTTTTTGTAAAAATTAAATAATGCATTTTAAACTACCACCAAAACTAATGAGTAATTATGATGGTTATAATCATTTAGTCAATTTCTTTGAGCAAACAAAAACAATTGAGAATGAAATTATAACCATTGATTTTTGCAGTACTTATTGGTTTGAAGCCAATTTGTGTGCTGCTTTGGGCGCTATTTTAGTGGATTTAGAAATGAAAAATAATCAAATACAACTAATCAATTTTTCGAATAGTGTAAAATTAATTCTTGAAAAAAATCTCTTTTTATTGAATTTTTCAGGAAAATCAATTGAGGACAATTACGCAACCACCATTAAATATCAAAAGTTTGAAATTACCGCAGAACAAGAATTTGGAGAGTATTTAGATAGAGAATTATTATCACAACCTGATTTGCCGAAAATGACACCGTTGCTTAAACGTAAAATAAACAAAAGCATTTATGAAATATATAATAATGCCTATTCGCATGGCAAATGTAACAATGTTTTTACTTGTGGTCAGTATTTTCCAAACAAAAAGAAACTTTATTTTACCATTGTTGATTTAGGTAATACCATTAAAAATAATGTGAGAAAATATTTAAACAGTAATGAAATGTCAGGAAAAGACTGCATAAATTGGGCAGTTGAAGAAGGCAATACTACTAGAACTGGAAGCACTCCTGGCGGTTTAGGATTAAGTTTGATTCGTGATTTTTTAAAGTTAAATGAAGGACGAATTCAAATTATTTCTTCCAATGGTTATTGGGAAGAGAAAAAAGGTATTATCTTAGCCGCTGATTTTAAAAGTCCATTTCTAGGAACAATAGTAAATTTAGAGTTTAACTTAAACGACAATAATTCATACGCATTATTGGAAGAACTAAAACCTGAGGATTATTTATAATGAACAATTTGGTGAAAATAAAAGTAAATGAAATTATCAACGGTCAAACAGCCGTTTCTTCAATTGAAGGTGAAAAATTGTATAAAAAAATCAGTGAAAATTTTCAAGTTGATACCAATGTTGAACTTGATTTTAGTGAAATAAAATTAATTATTTCGGCATTTCTAAATTCATCAATTGGGCAACTTTACGGTGTTTATGAAACACCTTTTATTAAAGAACACCTTACTATTAAAGGCATGGAAAGCGATGATTTGTACTTATTAAAAAAAGTAACAGACAGGGCAAAAGAATATTTTTTAAACAAATCACAATTCGAAAACTCAGTTAATGAAATATTGTAATGGCTCAATTAATTGATATTACAAAGTACAGCCCCAAAACTTCTGAAAATTACTTTTTTGACAATAATATTTGGATGTATTTATTTTGCCCGATAGCAAGTTACGAGCAACGAAAACAAAATATTTATTCTGATTTTTTAGAAAAACTTCTAAGTAACAATCATACCATTTTTATAAACTCCATGATTCTATCAGAGTTTGCAAATTCTTATTTACGCTTAGATTTTAAACTTTGGAAAGACGAAACAAAAAATCTTCACGCAGATTATAAAAAAGATTTTGTTGGCACAGCAAGATTCACAGAAACAGTGAAGGGTGTAAAAAGTGAAATCAATAAAATACTAAAAATTGCACTAAAAGGCAGTGATGAATTTAACAGTATTAATTTAACAAATGTATTGAATGAATTTGGCAAGTCCGATTTTAACGATTGTTATTTCTTAGAATTAGCAAGGCAAAAAAACTACAAAATTGTAAGTGATGATAGGGATTTGCAAAACTCTAAAATATTAGTTGATGTAATAACTATCATTAGAAAATAATTTAATAATATTGAACCAAACAAAAAAACGCCAAAATCAATTAAGATTTTGGCGTTTTTGGTATTAGAATTTTTATTTAAATTATAAATTCCCAACCATGTTTTCAGGCTTAACCCAAGCAGAAAATTCTTCACTGGTTAAGTAACCTAATTCTACTGCTGCTTCGCGCAATGTTTTATTTTCTTTGTGTGCTTTCTTCGCAATTTTAGCTGCTTTTTCATAGCCAATATGTGGATTTAAAGCGGTTACCAACATCAAAGAATTTTCTAAATGACGTTGAATAATTTCGTTGTTTGCAGTAATTCCAATGGCACATTTATCGTTAAACGAAACACATGCATCGCCAATTAAACGAGCACTTTGCAATACGTTTGCAGCCATTACCGGTTTAAAAACATTTAGTTCAAAATGTCCGTTCATGCCACCAACAGTTACCGCTACATCGTTGCCAATTACTTGCGCACAAACCATGGTCATGGCTTCTGGCTGTGTTGGATTTACTTTGCCCGGCATAATTGACGAACCTGGTTCGTTATCAGGAATTACAATTTCACCAATTCCGCTTCTTGGTCCTGATGAAAGCATGCGAATGTCGTTGGCAATTTTCATTAATGAAACTGCGGTGCGTTTCAATGCACCACTTAATTCAACCATGGCATCGTGTGCTGCCAATGCTTCAAATTTATTAGGAGCAGTTACAAAAGGAAATCCTGTAAAATCAGCAATTTTTTGAGCGACTAGTACGTCATAACCTTTTGGTGCATTTAGTCCAGTTCCAACAGCTGTGCCGCCTAATGCTAATTCTTGAATCATTACCAAAGCACCTTTGATGCATCTAATTGAGTTATCAATTTGTTGTACATAACCGCTAAATTCTTGTCCTAAAGTTAAAGGAGTAGCATCCATAAAATGGGTTCTACCTGTTTTTACAATGGTTTTAAATTCTTTTGCTTTTGCATCTAAAGTATTGCGAAGCAATGTTAAACCAGGCAAAGTAATTTCTACTGTTTGCTTATAAGAAGCAATGTGCATGGCAGTAGGAAAAGTATCGTTACTCGACTGCGATTTGTTTACATCATCGTTCGGATGCAAAACTTTATTTTCGTCTAACAAATTCCCACCATTTACTACATGCGCACGGTTAGCAATTACCTCGTTTGCGTTCATGTTACTTTGCGTACCACTTCCAGTTTGCCAAATTACTAATGGAAACTCTGCATCGTGCATTCCTGTTAATATTTCATCACAAACTTTGCTTATCAAATCACGCTTTTCGGCAGGCAAAACACCTAAATCGGTATTGGCATGTGCAGCAGCTTTTTTAAGGTAAGCAAAAGCATGAATAATTTCCTTAGGCATACTTGCTTCAGGACCTATTTTAAAATTATTGCGACTGCGTTCAGTTTGTGCGCCCCAATATTTTTCGGCAGGTACTTGTACCTCGCCCATGGTATCGTGTTCTATTCTATATGTCATATTTTTATTTTTTAGCCTCTGGCAACAGGCTTCTGGCAGCTGGCTTTTGACTGTTTTTATAAATTTAATTCGTTTTTGCTAGCGGCTAGAAGCTAGCAGCCAGGAGCATTTTTTTAATTATTTATCGCTGCTATTCCTGGTAATTCCTTCCCTTCAAAATATTCCAATAAAGCACCACCGCCAGTGCTTACATAACTTACTTGGTCGTTAAAGCCAAACTTAGCTACAGCGGCTGCACTATCGCCACCACCAATTAAACTAAATGCACCGTTTTTAGTAGCTTCTACTACTGCAATAGCAACAGATTTGGTTCCGTTTTCAAAATTACTCATTTCAAAAACTCCCATTGGTCCGTTCCATAAAATTGTTTTAGAATTTTTAACCACATCAGCAAAAGTTTTGCTTGCTTCTGTTCCAATGTCTAATCCCATCCAACCTGCTTCAATGTGGTGATTGCTGCAGTTTTTTATATTGGCCTCGTTGCTAAATTTATCGGCAACTATAGAATCAATTGGTAGTAATAATTTTACTCCTTTTGCGTCAGCTTTTTTTAATAAATCTAAGCATAAATCCAATCTATCATCTTCGCACAGCGAAGCACCAATTTCATAACCTTGAGCTTTTAAAAAGGTATAAGCCATTCCACCGCCAATAATAATATTGTCAACGGTATTGATTAAGTTTTCAATGATTAATAATTTGTCGGAAACCTTGGCACCACCAGTAATGGCAGTGAAAGGACGCGCTGCATTTTTCATTACTTTTTCAGCATTGGCTACTTCATTTGCCATTACATAACCAAAGCATTTTTCAGTTGGGAAAAATTGTGCAATGATTGCTGTACTTGCATGTGCACGGTGAGCAGTTCCAAAAGCATCGTTCACATATACATCGCCTAATTTACTC
Organism: uncultured Bacteroidota bacterium; assembly: GCA_903901345.1. Taxonomy (GTDB): domain Bacteria; phylum Bacteroidota; class Bacteroidia; order UKL13-3; family UKL13-3; genus JAAFJM01. The sequence goes on from CAIUQQ010000125.1 coordinate 4,644, forward strand.
AATTTTTCAGCAAAGCCTACATCACCTTTTTCTTCTTCTTTATAAAAACGTAAATTTTCCAATAAAAGAATTTCGCCTGCTTTTAAGTTTGCTGCTTTATCAATGGCTTCTTGGCCAATACAATCGTTTGCAAATTGAACATTTACTCCAAATAATTCGGAAGCAGTGGCCAAAGCATGTTTCAATGAATGCTTTTCAAAATCAACAGATCCGTCTTCTTTTAATTTTTTAAGCGGACGACCTAAATGACTCATCAAAATACAAGCACCACCATCGGCCAATATTTTTTTAATAGTTGGTACCGTTGCGCGAATACGTGCATCATCGGTAACGGCAAGTGTTTGCTTGTCTAATGGTACATTGAAATCAACACGAACAAGTGCTTTTTTTCCATTAAAATTTATTGAATCAACTGTTATCATATTTGTTTTATTTGTTTGCGAAATTATGCAATCTATCAAATAAAAATAAAAACTAAAATCAGAAAATTGAGTGAGGTTTGAACAATTGCCAACTTATTATCTTTAATTAAATCAATAATTTGATGGCAATTAAACTCTCCTCCATTGGTTTGGTGGCGTCAAGCCAATGAATTTGGTTGCCTTCCCGTTCCATTTTTCTGAACCAAGTCATTTGCCTTTTTGCGTATTGATGAATGGATGTTTCTAGTTTTAAAAACATTTCATTGTAACTCATTTCATTTAACAAATATTTGGAAATATACTGGTATTCTAATCCTAAAAACTGCAGCCGTTCGTGGCTAATTCCCTCGTTAATTAAGTCTTTTACTTCGTCAATCATTCCATTTTCCAGCCTGTATTTTAACCGGATAGATATTTTGTTTCTGCGTGCTTCTTTTGGTAAATCTAAAGCAAAAATAATTGGTTTTAAATCAACAAATTTGGTTTTTGGAGAGTCGTTATTGCTTAAATAATCGGCAATTTCAATGGCTCTTACCAAACGTTTTTTAGAAGTTAAATCTGCGTTTTCTGGTTTGTTTTCATAACCTAAAAGCTTTGCAATTAATTGCTCTAAATTCAAAGTTTCCAATTGCAATCGCAATTCAAAATTATTTGGAATGGCTGCTAACTCATGTTTTTTGATGATGGCATCTAAATATAAACCCGTTCCGCCACATATAATTGGCAATTTTTGTTGCTTTGCAATTGCTTGAAAAGCACCATAAAAATGAGTAATGAAATCATACAAATGAAAGTGGGTTCCTACCTCGGCTACATCAATTAAATGGTAGTTGATGGGCGTATTATTTACATTGTATTCTGCTAAATCTTTGCCCGTTCCAATGTTCAGTTTTTTATAAACTTGTCTTGAATCAGCGCTAATTATTTCTCCATTTAGCGCATAAGCCAATTGCGCAGCCAAAGCTGTTTTGCCACTTGCAGTTGGACCCGTAATAATAATGGAATTGTAGGATTGACTCAAAAGATAATTTTAAAATAAAAATTTATTCGGATAATGATTCAAAAATAAATAAAACAGTTACATTCGTGTTATAAATTTATTCAAAAGTTTAACAAAAAAAGTAGCCCACAATGTTAATAGAAAGAACAGACAATGAAGTAATCATTTGTATTCCTTCTTATGTAGATACTAACGATTTGCAAAAGCTAATTGATTTTATTAGTTATAAAGAAGTTACAGCTAAAACAAAGGCTAAACAAAGCGATATAGATAAATTAGCAACTACTGTAAAAAAAGGTTGGTGGAAAAAAAATAAATCTCGCTTAATAAAATAATAAATGGCATCTATTAAGCCCAAGAAGCCAGTAAAAATTGTGGTTGACACAAATATTATTTTCAGTGCTTTGTTGAATTCAAATTTAGGTATTAAAATGCTTTAGTTAAAATTGTCGTTTATTAAATATATTTATTTAAGTTCGTATAGTGGTTAAAATCATCTGAGGCAATTGAAGCTTCCCTTCATTTCTAAACCGTTATTTTATTTCAGCCTTATCTAAAAAAATAATTCATTTTTAATTGTTACTGCTTCTAATATTCCTATATCTGTTTAAATTTTTTAGCAAATTCACTAACAATAATATTTCCATTAAATGGTAATCAATAAAAGCATCAACAGGCTTAAGAGCAACAAAAATTTCTATTAAAGTACAAATGTTGTTTTTATTTTAATTTCAAAAAAGTTCGCCCCGCTGGGGCTTTAATTCGCTTTAATTTTGGGTTTTTTCTACCATAAGGCTGCCCCGATGGGGCAATAAATGCAAATGAAGGAAGACAATGAAATAATTTAAAACAAAAGCAATCCCGTAGGGATTTCCTTATGGTAAAAATGAAAGGTATGAACAGTTTAAAGCCCAGTATGGGCGGTCTTATTGTAGCAAGAAAGAAACAGAATACAAGCAATCCCGTAGGGTTTTCCTAGGGTAACAGAACAAAAAAATAACGAAAAAGCATGCACTATTAAAGCAAACCTATTTTAAATAACAACAAATAAATTAATCGAAAATATGGCAAATACCTATTCACAATTAAACATTCACTGCGTATTTGCAGTTAAAGGGCGAGAAAATTTAATTACCCCTAATTTTCGTGACGATTTACACCGCTATATGTCGGGTATTTTAAAAAACGATGATTCGTTTCCATTGGCTGTCAATGGTTGGAAAGACCATGTTCACGTGTTTTTTGAATTGCCAGTTACAATGAGTGTTTCAAAACAAATGCAAATGCTTAA
>CAIUQQ010000126.1 GCA_903901345.1 uncultured Bacteroidota bacterium
ATGCAACAATATTTTCAAGGGCAACAAGCTTCTCAATTAAATTTAGGTATGTATATTAGCAAAGGCTCATTAGTTGGAGGTTTATATGTAAGAGAAACTTTTGTTAATACTGATGCTATTATTGCAATTATAGGAATACGAACTGAAAAAGTTAAAATAGGATTTTCATATGATGGCACAGTGTCAAATGCTAGTACTGGTGCCGCAAGTTCTTACGAAGTATCTTTGGCATTTGAATTACGTAAAAAAGTAAGAAGAAGAAATCCAAGACCAATGACTTGTCCTGATTTTTAGTATATTTGAAGTATGAATAAATTGATGGAAAGATTGTTTTTGAGTACAGCATTTATGTTTGTATTTTTAAATGCTTTTGCGCAAGATCCGCAATTAAGTCAATTCTATGCTTCACCAATATACACAAATCCTGCTTTTGCCGGTGCAGCAAAAAAAATTCGAATTGCAACAAATGCAAGAAATCAATATACAGGTTTAAATAAAACATATAGAACTTCTGTAACTTCTGTAGATGCGTATATTCCAAAAATGCAAAGTGGACTAGGTGCCATTGTTGCAATAGACCAAGCGGGTGATGGATATTTAACTACTTTATCAATAGGGGGAATTTATTCTTATAATTTGCCTATAAGTAGAAATTGGAATGCCAATTTTGGGTTGAAAGCTGAAATTCAACAAAAGTCTTATGATTTCAACAAATTTATTTTTGGAGACCAATTAGATCCAGTTTTAGGATATACAGGAAAACCCTCTGACGAATTTAGACCAAGTGAATTAATATTATTTCCTAATTTTTCTGCAGGTGCTTTAATTTACAGTGAAAATTTTTATGCAGGAATTGCAGTAAATAATTTAACAGAACCAAATCAATCATTTGTTTTATCAAATTCAATAGCTCAACAATATGTATTGCCTAAAAGATTTACTGCACATTTGGGAGCAAATATTGATTTAAAGAAATCGAGGTTTGAAAACAATCGAGTTTATCTTTCTCCAAATTTATTATTTATGAGTCAACGCGATTTTTACCAAGTAAATGTTGGGACATATATTAAAAAACAAGCTTTAACAGTTGGCATGTGGTTTAGACAAACAAGTAGAAATTCAGATGCTATTATATTTTTATTAGGCTTACGTTTTCAAAATTTTAGAGTGGGTTATAGTTACGATTTAACAATTTCGAATGCTAGAACAGCAACTGTTGGAAGCCATGAAATATCACTAGGTTTTGATATTAAAACCAAAAGTAGAACAAGAAGTAGGATGGGAAGGCCAATTAAATGTCCAGATTTGTAATATTTTGATTTATTTTTCATAATAAACTATCCTCATTTTCAACAGTTAATACTTTTTTTCAAAAAAAAAGTATTTTTATACACATAATTATCAAATTCCGTTATATTTGGAAACTTTAAAGTAATTAACTTATACCATGAAATTAGTAAATAAATTATTGTTAGCATCATTTGCAACTACTATGTTGTTTTCAGCATGTTCACAAAAATCAGGCACTACTGGCTGGAAATACAATGACTCCAAATGGGGTGGATTTGAAAAGCATAAATTCAAAGATCAAGAAACTGGTCCGGGTTTAGTGTTCATTGAAGGTGGAACTTTTGTAATGGGTGCATCGGAACAAGATGTAACTTATGATAGAAACAATACCAAAAGACGTATGTCTGTTAATAGTTTCTATATGGATGAAACTGAAGTAACCAATTTTCAATATTTAGAATATGTATATTGGTTAACTAGAGCATATGGTGCAGAAAATCCAATTATTGCAACTTCTGCTTTACCAGATACTTTGGTTTGGAGAGCAAAGCTTTCTTATAACGAACCTTATGTAAATTATTATTTACGTTATCCTGCATACCGCGATTACCCTGTTGTAGGTGTAAGTTGGTTGCAAGCTACTGAGTTTTGTAAATGGAGATCTGATCGTGTAAATGAATATATTATGATTAGAGAAGGCTTAATGAAAAATAGCAATATTAATAAACAAAACGATGAGACTTTTAATACTGAAGCTTATATGTTAGGTTTAACTCCTATTGATATCAAAAAGCAGTTAAAAGATTATACTCCTGGTGGTAAAAAGCGCGATGTGAAAATGGAAGATGGTATATTATTACCTATTTACCGTTTGCCAACTGAAGCTGAATGGGAATATGCAAGTGTGGCTTATAGAACTGCTTCATATAATGAAAACGTTGATTCTCGTAAAATTTATCCTTGGGCTGGCTTAACATTACGTAGAGGTGATACAGAGAAAACTCGTGGTAGAATGTATGCAAATTATGTAAGAGGAAGAGGAGATTACAAAGGTATAGCTGGTAATTTAAATGATAATGCTTCATACACTTCTGCTGTAAAAGATGCATTTTATATTCCTAACGATTTTGGTTTATACCATATGGCTGGAAATGTAAGCGAATGGGTAATGGATATTTATAGACCTTTATCATTAGAAGATAATAGCGATAACAGTTCATTTAGAGGTAATAACTATAAAACTCAAGAAAAAGATGCGGACGGTAATATTACTGAAAAAGATAGCTTAGGTAGAATTAAATACAGAGATGTAACTGAAGCTGAAAATATTAAAAGACGTAACTATAAAAAAGCTGATAACATTGGTTTTAGAGATGAGTTAAAATATGAAGGTGATATTGATCAAAAATACGAATATGGTATTACTTCATTAATTGATAACGCTGCTAGAGTATATAAAGGTGGAAGCTGGAACGACAGAGCATATTGGTTAAGTCCTGGAAACAGAAGATATTTAGACCAAGAACAAGCTACTTCAACTATTGGTTTCCGTTGTGTAATGGATAGATTAGGTAGCCAAACAAAAAAAGGTAGAAAATAAATATAACTATAAAAAAAAAACCGAATCAGTTTTAAATTGATTCGGTTTTTTTTTGTATCTGTTTATAGTTAAATGACAATATGAAAATGGCAATTGGCAAAATGCTATGATGATTAGTAATTTTGTATTTTAATTAATAAGTTCAACAGACAATCCAGATGCATCGGGACAACATCTAACATTGTAATTTATCTAATTAAGCAAACTATTACCCATTTTTCTGGAATGCCTTCAAAATAATAAACTTTACTACCATAGGCATCTTTGTATTTTAAAGTTTGTCCATCTATATAATATAGTTTTTCGCCATAGGCGTCTTTTAAACGAATGGTATTGCCATCAAAATAGTATAGTTTTTGTCCATATGCATCTTTTGAACGGATGCTTTGTCCATCTATAAAATACAGTTTTTCACCATAAGCATCTTTCGACCGAATGGTTTGTTCATCTAGGTAGAATAACTTATTTCCATAGGCATCTTTTGCCCGTAGGGTGTTTCCATCTATATACACCACTTTATTGCCATAGGCATCTTTTATTTTTACTGCTTGCGCCAATACATTGGTAGTGATAAAAAATGTGATTGTATAAAAGAGGATTTTCATGGGTTGATATTTATAAATTCAAAGATAAAAATATATAAGCACTTCAAACCAATTGTAATAAAAAAAACCAATCGTAATTAACGATTGGCTTTTGCTCCCCAAGCTGGTCTATTCTCGAACCAGTTCTGGAATGAATTGAGGGCTTATGCTATACTTTACAAAAGTGTATGATATAGCTTTGATTAAAAGAAAATAAAAAAAAATGCAGGTAAAAAACTAGAATCGGTTTCATCACCGTTGAATAGCAATAATAGAAATGCCGCTCCAGCAGCACATTCTGAATATTTGCCTACCAATTTCCAGTTTTCCTTTTGCCGTCCTTTTTTGTAAATAAAACCATCCTTATATTTCCCGATACAAGTCCGCCTGTTTCTAAATGGGTGATTTTTGTAAATAAAACTATCTTTATACATTCCAACAACTTTCCATCTGTTTTTACCAGGTAGCTTTTCATAGAGTAAGCTATCGGCAAACTTTCCCACAATTTCAGATTTTTTCTTTCTGATGATTAAAATAACATTGCTGTCGCATTTTCCAATTTGTTCCAGTTTGTCATTCCTTCTATGATATTCATAAATTTCGGACTGTGCTTTAACTGTATTGAAAAATACAATTTGAAAGAGTATTAGGAAATGGAATTGGTATTTCATAAAAAATTATTATTTGTCATTTAACCCTATGCCAAACCCAAACATTGCTGCAACCATGGCAAGGTGAATAATCAATAGTGTTTTTTGCCAAATAGGTCGATCATTCCACTTTTGTTCTAGATTAAATGGGTCAAATGCCAATGCTATTCCAAGTGATGCTGCTGCTTGTATATAGTCTTTGTTGATTACGGCTTGGTAAATCCCTAAGAAGAGAAATCCAACATAAAGAAATTTGTTAATCGGAGTTTTCATTTTGATGTATTTTGATTTACTTCAAAATTCGCCAGTCTCCATTGCTCAAAATTGTATTTTTAAGACACTATTTAATTTCCCAAATTATTTGATCTCCATCCACTTTACTCGTTGACTTAAAAAAGTCCTTTGGGTTATGGTTTGTAAGTTTTCGGAACTCCCTAATAAAATATGATTGATCAAAGAAACCTCCCTCATATGTGATGGTGGTCAAATTTTTCAGTTCAGAGCTATTCAATTTGTTGGTCAAAGAATTCCTGAATCTGCAAATTCTTCGGTATTCTATGGGCGAGCAGCCCATGTGTTTTTTAAAATATCTTTGGTAGGTTTTTAGATTAAGCCCTGCCTTAGTAGCAATTGTTGATATGGGTATTTGTTCGATATTGTTGACCAAAAATTGTAAGGAGTTTTCAATTTTTAACAAAGATTGTTTCTCTGAAAATTGAGAGAGTAAAAATGATTCTAATTTGCTAAGATTTATGTCCTCTAAAAAAAAGGTTTTACCAAATTGACGCCATTGGTCATTGTTTAGTTCTTGAGAAAATTCAGGCGCTAGGGATTGGTAATTATCATTAATGAATCTATTTAGCCCTAATGGCTTAAAAATAATTGAAATTTCACGTACTTTCCCTCTATATTCAATCAGTAATGGGCTAGTATATTTGCCTAAAATTTCGACATGTACACCTTTGTCGGGCTTTTCCGAAAATTCTAGACTCCATTGTTTTCGTTGAACTGAAACTCCTGTGAAAATTGAAACTCCAGTGTTGAAATGAGGAAAAGCAATATAATTGAAGGTGGAGTTGGGCGTGCCTTCATAAATATAAAAGCAATCAATATACTTTTTCAGAATAGGAGACGTTGGAATTGTTGTCTTTATCACAAATCGATTAATTTCACACAAAATAAACTCGATATATCAATAGATGCAACTAGAATAATAAATGATAGATAATAAAAAAGGCGACATTTCTGTCGCCTTGTCTTATGTTGCTCCCCTAATAGACAAAAGATGCAACCAAAATGAGTTAATTGTATATGGAATTATTAGAAAATTAGGGGTTTGAGATTTATATTGAATAATTGACTTTTAAGCGAAAAATACCTCAGCGGGAATATTTAATTCTTGATGAAAAATTTTAGCTAATTTCAATGTTAATGGTTTTCGTCCACTTAACAGAGATGAGACATACCCTTTACTTCCAATTTTACCTGCCAAGTCTTTGTTTTTTAATCCAAGCTCAGTCATTTTTAGTTTAATAGTTTCAAGAGGATCAGGATAAGGGATAGTGAAATGAGCATCTTCATATTGTTTAATAAGCAATAAAGCCACTTCTATTTTTTTTCCATTTGTTGAATTTGGCAATATTTTTTTATCAAACATTTCATCAACCCATTTCAGGTATGCTTCATATTGAGTTTTATTTTTTATAACTGACAGTTCCATTATTTTATTTGATGTTGAATAGTTGATACATTTATTTTATCGTATTCCTTGTGTGTTCCAAACCACTTAATTTGTATAGCTTTATATTCAAAAACAATGCGAACCACAAGCCTAAACTTATTTCCCATAATATTGAAAACTATCCTATCATCTCCGGCCAAACTTGCAGAACCATAAACAGATTTTAAAGCATTGAAGTTTTTAAAATCCGATTTTACCAATTCATGATACCACTCATACAGCGCATTAGCAGCTAATGGATATTTTTCAGCATAAGCTAACAAAGTTCTTCTGGTAATGATATTGAACACTTGGCAAAAGTAAATGTTTTCTAATAGAAAACAAAATAATGATTTCTACAAACAAAAAAGCCAATCGTAATTAACGATTGGCTTTTGCTCCCCTAATTGACAAAAGATGCAACCAAAATGAGTTAATTGTGTATGGAATTATTAGGAAATTAGAGGTTTGAAATTTTCTGGAAATTTGAAGTTTTTTTCACTTTGAATAGTTTATTTTTATTTCTGTTTAAGGGTTAGTTTTTTCAATATGAATTTTTCATAAAATGTTGGTTTCTTTAATAATTAGGATTTTAAAATAAAAAATATACATTTGAATTACTTAAAAAATTAAAAGTTTATGAAAAACCTATTTTTTTTAATTTGCTTACTTTCATTTATAAGCCAGATTAAAGCACAACCACAAAATTTTTGTGCCAAGGATAACCAAGGAAATAAATATGAAATAAGTTTAATTCAAGGCTCTGGTAAGGCAATAACAAGTACCTACACAAGCTCAGGTGTTATGAAAAATCAAATTTCAGGCACTTTCTCAAGAACAGATGAAGGTGTATATGGTAGTGCTATTTTTGTAACAATATTTTTACCAAATGGAAAAATGAAATTTCTTGCTTCATATGATTCTGAAGGGCATATCCAAGAGTTAAAAGATGTTTTAGCTGGTAGGGTATTTTATTCTTGCAATAATATAAATTCTAATAAAGATAATTCATATAATGATGGCAGTAAATTATCTTTTAACCAAGAGAAGTTTGGTCGTAATGGGGAAGTGCAAATTGGAAATCAAATTTGGGCATCTGAAAACTTAAATATTAATCAATTTATAAATGGCGATTCAATTCCAGAGGCCAAAACTAGTGAAGATTGGGTTAAATACATAAATGAGAAGAAACCTGCTTGGTGTTATTACAACAATGACCCGTTAAATGGTGCAAAATATGGTAAATTGTATAACTATTATGTAATAACGGATTCAAGAGGTATATCTCCTAAAGGATGGAAAATCCCTACATCTAATGATTGGAATTTATTAAGTAAACATTATGATGGAGGTTCCATAGGCTCTAGAGAGGCTAATTATCTGAAGGCAAGAGGAAAATGGGCAGAAAGCAATATTTCCGAGGAACAAAAATTTAGTAATACTTCTGGATTCACTGCATTACCTGGAGGATACATACAGTCAAACGGCGTGTTTATGTATGAAACTTTTTGGGGTTTGTGGTGGAAATCAGATGGAGGGAGTTTTCTTTTAAGTTATGATTCTCATCTATCTTCAACAGGTAATTTTCAAAACACACTTCCTGGCCTATCAATTCGGTTAGTTAAGGAGGATGCCATTTATAGAAAAAGAATAAAACTTGAATTTGAAAGAAAAAGAAGTGTTGTAATTGATACAAAAAAAGAAATTAAAATGAATGGCTCTCAACCTTATATTGAAACAACTGAAATTAAAGAAACAGAAGTATCAAAATTAACACTTAACAACGATAATCAGAATTCTGCAACTTTAGAAATCTATAAAAATGAGGTTCTAAAACGTACAATCAATGGTAATTGGATAACTATTAACAATTCCGATGGGACGAGTAATGTTGTATTAAATTACACTATACAAACTGGTGGAGGATATGAAAGTTCCTATAAACAAGTGAAAAGTTTGTTTAGAATCACCTTTATTAATGATAATGATATACTCTATTTAACAGAAATATTAGACCCTGATGAAAAGTTTTACAGAAAAGATTAAAATAAATTCCTACAAATAATTTTAGTGAACTGCGGCTTTATTTATTTCATTAAATTCTTTCAATTGCGCTTCAGTCATTGGTCCATCCAACCAAATTTCAAGGGTGTTTTTTATAGCTAAAATCTTTTTTTCTACCATTTCCTGTGTAAGAATTGCGGCAAGTGCATTATTTATTTTGTTAAATTCATCTATTTGCAATTTGGTCAAAGGAGTTCCAATGGAGCTTTCAATTTTACTTTTAATAGCTGCAACCTCTTTTCCTAATAATTTTTCAGTAAGTATTGGACCAAGAACGGCTTGTTTTGAATACATGTCTTCAAACATTTTTTCTAATTGGTATTTAATTGTAAAATTTTCAATAAGTATATTTTCAAAACTAGCATTAGCATATTTATTAGTTGTTGTATTTTGAGAGATTGAAGGTGCTATTGGAGTGTTCTTAGGCATTGTATCCTCTGCTTTTTGAGTAACAAAATTTTCATATTGACCCATTTCAATTCCTATATCATTAATTCTAATAACTTTACCATTTAATTTTGCAACCCAATAATCATTTTGAGCAATAACTAAAACATCAAAAATTGGTTGAATAATTAGCTTTTCATTGTTGTCTATTAGTCCATATTTGTTATTAATTTTTACCGAAAATTTTTCCTTCCCTTTTTCTGTACCATACTGATAAAAATGGTCAATTGCAGCATAATTAGCGGGAATTATTATTTCACCAAAAACATTTATAATTCCAGCTTTTCCATTGTTTTTAAATACAGCATAACCGTTTTCTCTAAACTCACCAATAGATGTTGCATTTGTAGGTAAAAACTTCCCACTTCTATCAATAATTCCTATAACTCCCTTTAATTTTACAGCACAATAATCTATTTTAAAATGAGTAACAGAGTCATAAATAAAAGGCAAAACTTCGTTCCAATTACTATCAACGAAGCCCCATTTTCCATTTTTATTTTTTACTCTCCTATAATCTTTGTAAGAACTACTGTTGTATTCATTGCAGTTGCAATTGTCAATGTATTCATAATTGCTAGTTTTGTTACTATTTACAATTTCACCTTTTTTATTTAAAAGATAATAATTTCTTCCTTTTCTAGCTAGGATTAAACCATTGTCAAAATAATCGTCCATATAATCATAAAATGGCTGCACCACCAACTCATTTGTTTTGGCATCAGCAAGTCCAAAAATTAAAAAGGGAAATGTTTTACCAACTTCTTTTGTTGTGAAATCACAGATATCATTGATAATTCTTCCTGGCCAATTCAATTTTTTTAAGGCTAAATCTTCTAAAGTAATTTTTCTCACTGCCCTCTTTGGAAAAACCTTTAATTCCCTTTCATTAGGTTCATTTTGAGCCATTGCAAAAGCTGAGTAAAACAATAGCATTATTAATAGCGTATTTTTCATATTTGTAAATTTATAATTTTTTTAAAGGAGGTGAAATTTAAAAGTTCCGTTTTATGACCACCAAATAAATTTTTTTTTCCAAATAAACCAAATAAGTTGAAGAAATATTAGTGATATGAAGTTTGTATAAAGTCCAGTTAAGAAACACTCAAATAATAAGACAGGACCAATTGTAAAATAAAGTTCAAGGTGATTTAAAAATGACCTGCCACCATTATATTCTTCAATTCCGATGGGAATAAAACCATACGCACGTCCTGTTTGCCAAAATAAAAAACCACGTGTTCCTACATATTCATTATTTCTTGAAGCTTCTTTTAACTCAGACAATAATTCAGGGTCATTAGCTTTATAAAGACAACCTTGTGATATCTTATGGTCAAAATTTGTTTGTTCATCATATCTACCTTCTTGATGAGTATTGTAATTCAATCTTGATTCAACACCATAATAATTTGGTTGAACATATTTAAATGATTTTGAATAAAAACTCCAAGTAATTGAAGAAAAAACTAATCCAAAAAACAAAAATATGATTGTATCCCCGAAAATTACGTCAAATCGTTTAAGAATAAAATAGCAAATAAAAAAAAATCCAATTTCCCAAAACTCGTGAAAAGTCCAAATAAGGTAACCTTCATAATTATTACTATAAACTGAGGAATAAAAAGTTTTAAAAACTTCTATTGCAAAAGAACCCAAAATAGTCAACATAATTGTTGTCAAGAATTTTTTATTTTTTACAAATGCTTTTATTTCCATCGTTTTACTTAACTTCTATTGAAATGTGTTTGTTAAGTTCATTCCAAATTATTTTTAAAAATCAAATGTATTGTTTTTAATTGATTCCCTAAAATAGAATAAATAAATTTTGATAAATTCATTTACACATTCTCTAATGTCTTTTTCAATTTGTAAATACTATTAGGTGAACATTCAAGAATTCTTACTATACTTCTAACACTATTTCCTTGTTTAATCATCTCAATCATTTTTTTTGTTTTTGGTTTAGCCAAATACTTTTCCTGTGTTTCAGTTGAATTTGAATGTCTTCCTGAATATTTCCCTTGTTTCTTGGCTAAGTCAATGCCATTTAAAATCTTTTCTCGGTTCTGATGATAGAAGAATTCACTCAAACTAGAAAGTACATTTATTAGTAGTCCTGTAGTTGGAGTTTGTTTTCCATTTTCGTCTAAAGTAGTAATACCTTCAGAAATAAAAGTAATGGGAACATTGTATGAATGGATTGTGTTAATAGTATTGATAATGTCCGAAACAGACCTCCCCATTCTTTCAAGACGAAGCGTTTTCAATTCTGTAAGTTTACCTTCTTTGATGTCTGTTAATAGTTTTTTACCTGCAGGTCGTTCCATAAAATCAATTCTTCCTGAAACTCCTTCATCTTTATAAACTTTCCAATCAACTTCAATTTTGTCGGATTGTGTGTTAATATTTTGGAGGTAGTGGCTTGTTCGCATGTAGTAACCAATTTTCTTTTTCATATCGTTATCATTTTAGATTGTGTAAGTGATAACGCCAAATATCAAGCGAAACTGGCAAATTCCAGTGCAAAATCGTTATTATTTAAAACTATACTCTATAATGATAATTGCTTATGAATTATTAGTTCCTTGATTTCTTATAATATTCGCCAAATAATTGGGCATGAGTATTTCTTTTAATGGTGTCAAACATTTTGTGAATTCGTTCTTCATAATCTAAGAAACTTCCATTGTTAATTGTAATTTCTATTCCCAATAATTTCTTTATACGAAGGGTGAGTTGAAGTTCATTTAATTCCTTAACAGAACCATCATAAATAATTATAATTTGTAATTCACTTTCTGTTTCTAAAGTTAAATACATACCACTAACACCCCTGAAGAAATCCCTGTTTGTAATTTTTCCTATTGTAGTTCCTCCATTTTTTAATGCCTTCCAAAACTTTGAAAGAGTGTCAAAACGTTTGTTAAAGTTATCGTTTGATGTTCTAATTTCAGTTACTTTGAATTGGTTTGTGTTATCATTTAGTAGTTTAAATATTTGCTTCTGTTGCATTAGTATAGGTTTTTTAATAATTAAAGGCTCGTTTTACATCGGTTACAATCCCCTGAACCTAATTTGTAATTCCCTCAGGTTGAAATTGGATTTATTACTATGCTTAAAATCCAGCAAAAAAGGGGCGTTACGGAACATTTAAAATGGTAGGTTTTCAAATTCATTGTTAAAGTCATCTTCCTCGTCATCCTTTTGGGTGGATTCTCCGATACATTCTTTGGCGTTTAAAAATGTTTCAGCACATCCGATAATAATTTCTCTTAATTCAAGTGGGAGTATTCCCATAATGAATATTTGATTTAATTCTTTAATTGCATCTAAACTAAAACCATTTTTTTGGAAAATCCCCTCCAGTTTGAATTCTTCTTGACCCATCAATAACTTAATATTAAGTATATTTTCTAAATCCTTTTTAGATTTTATTTCTACATATTCAATTTCACCTGTTTGAGAGGTAAACCCTAAAAATCCATTTGAACCACTTAGAATTTGTCCTATGTGATGATAGGTTTTTTGATTTAATTTTCCCATAAAGATAATTTCTATATTGAGGATTGGGATTGAGTAAAAAGTATCTTTTTGTCTTTTATAGTAAGGTTTAAGAACTGCTTGGAATTTGCATAAATCAGAAATCATTTTATTGTTTTCTGTTTTAAAAAGGTTGTATAGTATTGTTTCAATTCCATCAAAATTCATATAGTATTTAGAATCTTTAGTAGGTATGATTTGAAATGCAATACGAGTGATTGACTTTGGTATTTCAGTTAATTCATTAAGTGTTTCCTCAATTAAGAGTAAGTTCTTCCTATCTATAAAATCAACCCCAATCACAGAATTTACTAACACATCCTCTTCAAATTCTATCCTTACCAAGTCATCATCTATTTTTCTCTCAAATTTCATTTCTATTTTTCTCATAATTTTACCTTTAAGATAAATAGTCCAGCGAAACTAAAAACACCTAATTTCTGAAAAAAACTGCCAAAATTTTTTTGCCTACATTAAGACTATTGATGCATGTATAGGTGTTAATTAGACATATTATGGGCAGATACGTGGTAGGGGGCAAGGAAGGGAGCCCTCTAATCAAGGGGGTGGGGGCTATTTATTATTAAAATACATTTTATGCTGAAATAATCAGAAATAGCACTAACTTAGCACAAATATGAAACATTCTAAATCAAAATATATTAGTTACCTAAAGATGTTTGAAGATAATTTCAAACGATATGATAGTTTCTTTTCGGGTGGGGATTACCTTATAAATTATATTATACTGGAGAGCTTTGAATCACCTACTTTTGAGCTTAAGATACAAGTAACAATGGAGAAAAAAGCTTTAGTTCTACATAGCGTTTTAAATCCCATTCCACTAAATAAAGTCATTGGAAATTATTGTAACTATTTTTCTATAAAAGAAAATGATATAAAAATAGTCAGACCACTATACCCGTTAAAGAGTAAAAATATCAATAATATTCCAATTGAAGAACGTATTGTTTTAGAGTGTTTCAATAAATTGGAAACGTGTAATGATTATAATCCAATTTAATTAAATACAAACATATAATATTAACTAATTTCCTTTGGGTACATCAAATACAGATAAAATATTTTTGTCATAAAGTTTAATTAAATAATCAAATATTCTTTTGTTTTTTTTAATTTGAGTGATGTTTAATTTGTCATAATTTTCAATTATGAATGCCCACGTCCAAAATATATTAGTAGCACTTGATATTTTAAACCAATTTGTTTTTGTATCAAATTTATCAAGATATTTTTTTGTTGAAGATACAGAAACTAACCCCCAATTATCAGAATTAAATA
>CAIUQQ010000127.1 GCA_903901345.1 uncultured Bacteroidota bacterium
GAATATCAGCAAAAAAACAGCTGAAATTGATTTAAATAATTCTAAATTTACACAATAAAAATTCATTCTTTTCGTTAAATTTCAGATAAGTTTCTGTTCATACAAAAAAAGTCTTTGAACATTTAAAAAAATATATATTTTTGTTTTCTATGAATTTAATAAAACCACTAATAGTTTTTATAATAATTACATTAACTTGTTTTACTGCAAAAGCGCAGCAAATTGAGATTGGAATGCTATTTGGCACCTCACATTATTTAGGCGATTTGAGTGATGAAAAAATCAATTTTAACAATACTTATTTTGCTACATCATTATTTGGAAGGTATAATTTTTCTAATAAGATAGCAGTAAAAGGTATGATTAGTTATGGTCATATTAGTGGGGATGACAAACAAAGCTCAAATGATGTTTCTAAACTTAGAAATTTAAATTTTTTCACTGATATTTATGAATTTAGTGCTCATTTTGAATATAATTTATTGAAAAATGATTTGAAAAATTTGGGGAATCGTCCATTTATTCCTTATGTTTTTGCAGGAATTGGCGTATTTAATTTCAATCCAAAATCAGATTCAGTAGGAAAAGTATATGAATTACAACCATTAGCAACTGAGGGACAAGGTTCAACTACTTATAACGAAAGAAAAAAATATAACTTAACTGAAATTATGGTTCCATTTGGAATAGGTTTTAGAACTAGAATTAGTGATGCATTTTTAATAGGATTTGAAACAGGAATTAGGTATACAACCACTAATTATTTGGATGACGTAGGCGGTTACTATGCTGATAACAATGTTGTAAAATCAAATACCGGAGCTACAGCAGCTTTCCTTTCCGATAGAAGCACTGAAATTGATCCATCACATCCTCATTTTAAAGATAACGTTTTACGTAGCGATAAAAAGAATTTTCAGAACGATATATATTTCATTTCTGGAATTACTATTAGTTATATGATTCGCTCAAGAGGCCAAGGTTGTCCTAACTTTTTCAACTAATAAAAAACTCTTTGAAAAAGCTTTTATTTATACTTTTTTTAGTAAAATTTATTAGTGCTGATGCACAACGAGTAGATGTTGGATTTGGAATTGGGCTAGCAAATTATTGGGGCGATTTAGCTCCAAGTATTGCTTTCAACGAATCAAAGCCAACGCTAAATGTTTTTGCCCGTTTGAATTTAAGTAAAACTTGGGCATTAACAGGGCAAATTACTTCATTACAAGTTAGTGGAACTGATAAAAATTTTGACTTTAACAAATCACGTAATTTAAGTTTTACTGATAATATTACAGAATATGCAGGGTTAGTTGAATATAATTTTGCAAATTATGGTTATGGTGTTTTAGATAGTAAAATAACTGGCTATATATTTGGCGGATTTGCTGGCTTTAAATATACTCCACAAACAGTTTATGACGGACAAACAGTTAACCTTCGCGATTTAAAAACTGAGGATGTAATTTATGGTACTTATTCATTTGCAATACCATTTGGTATAGGTGCAAAATGGATTTTTGCTAGAAATTTAAGTTTAGAAGCAAACTTTAATATTAGAAAAACTTATACCGATTATATTGACGATGCAAGTGGTAAATATGCCGACTTAAGCAAAAGCAGTTTAAGAACTCAACACATAGCAGATAGGAGTTATGAAGTTATTGGTTCAAAGCAAAGCGTTGCAGGCTCTATGAGAGGTTCTGATAATTATAACGATTGGTATATGACATTTACTACTTGTTTGGCCTACAGGTTACCTGGCAGAATAAAATGCCCTTCTTTTTTCTAAATCACCTTTTATAAATTTTCCTTATCAAAAGCATTACTGCTTAATTTTATAAATTGATTTAATTCTTTTAAGAAATCTTTTCGAGGAATATTTACTGCACCCATGCTCATTAAATGAGGATTCTCAATTTGACAATCTATAAAATGGAAATCAAATTTTTGAAGATATTGGCACAAATAAATCATGGCTGTTTTACTTGCATTACTCATCGTACTAACCATACTTTCACCCATAAAACATTTGCCAATGGCAACACCATAAAGCCCACCAACTAATTTTTTATCGAACCAAACTTCTACACTATGAGCATAGCCTTTTAGGTGTAAAATATTATAAATATCTTCTATTTCTTCACTAATCCAAGTGCCTTCATGCTTTAACCTTTCGGTTCTGCAAAGTCTTATTAATTCTTCAAAATCTTTATCAATGGTAACTTCAAACTGGTTACTACTAATAACCTTCTTCATACTTTTTGAAATATAAATTTCACTTGGATAAATAACAGTTCTTGGATTTGGGCTAAACCACATGGGAAATTCTGGATCATTGAACCAATGGAAAATTCCTTTCCTATAAGCTTTTAAAACCAAGTCGGGACTCATTTTTCCTCCAACAGCTAGTAACCCATCTTTCCTCCTTGTTAAAACCGAATCAGGGAAAATATCATCAACTACAAAATACAATGCCATTAAAGTCTAAAGTTCTTTACGTAACCTAGCTACGGGTAAGTTTAATTGTTCACGGTATTTAGCTACAGTTCTACGAGCAATGTTATACCCTTTTTCTTTTAATATTTCCATCAATTTTTCATCAGGTAAAGGCTTGTGTTTATCCTCTACTTCAATGGCTTCCTTCAATATTTTTTTCACTTCTCGGCTACTTACTTCTTCTCCATCATCATTGGTAATTCCTTCACTAAAAAAATATTTTAACGATACAATTCCCCAACTTGTTTGAATATATTTACTATTAGCAACCCTGCTAATTGTTGAAATATCATAGCCAGTCATATCAGCAATGGTTTTTAAAATCATTGGTTTTAGTTTACTGTCATCGCCATCTTCAAAGTATTTGTGTTGGTATTGTAAAATGGCATTCATGGTAGTAAGCAAAGTATTTTGGCGTTGTTTAATGCTATCAATAAACCATTTTGCACCATCTAGTTTTTGCTTAATATACATTACTGTATCTTTTTGTTCTTTAGTTGGCGCATCGCTTTTATCATATGCTTTTAGTGCGTCCATATAAGTTCTGCTTATACGCAAATCAGGTGTATTACGTCCGTTTAAACTAATACTTAAAACGCCACCTTCATCATTTAAAGTAAAATCGGGAGTAATATATTGGGCAGCTTGCCCACCATAACTATCGCCTGGTTTAGGATTAAGTTTGGTAATTATTCCTATTATCGACTTTATTTTTTCATCGTCAAGGTGTAATTCTCTTGCTATTTTTTCGTAATGTTTTTTGGTAAATTCTTCAAAATATTTTTCTAAAACTTCAATGGCTAATTCAATAGCACGGTTATAATAATCTTTGCGTTGCAATTGAATAATTAAACATTGCTGCAAGCTTGTAGCACCAATTCCAGGAGGATCTAACTTTTGAATTTTGGCCAATACATGCTTCATTTCAGACAAATCGGTTTCTATATTTTGAGCAAAAGCCAAATCGTTAATAATGGCTTCCAATGGCCTGCGTAAATAACCATCATCGTCAATAGTTCCAATAATTTGATTGCCTATAATTTCTTCTTTTTCAGAAGTTACTACAGCGCTAAATTGTTCTAATAAAGCATCGTGAAAAGTAGAAGTATCAGCAATTGGTGAATCTTTTCGTTCTTCATTGCCTTCGTCACTTAAATGAAAACCATCAGGTTCATATTCGTCATTTACATATTCTTTCACATCAAAAGATTCACTTGCCAAATAATCATCCACACTTGAATCCTTTTCATAATCATCATTTTCTTGAGTTTCGGTTTTCGGATCTTCGCTTGGCAAAGCATCAGCATCCTTATTACTTAACAGAGCAGGATTCTCAATCATTTCCAAATCAATGCGCTGCAAAAAATCAACAGTAGTAAGTTGCAATAACTTAATGAACTGAATTTGCAAAGGCGATAGCTTTTGCTGTTGTTTTTGATATAGTCCTTGTTTTAACATTTTATTATTTTCAAAAATAGAAAAATACTATTGATAAAATGGAATAATTTATAAATATTATAAACAGTATAAAAAGCATTGCTGATGGCAAAAAACAAATATTATTAATTACAATTATTGAACTGAAAATTTGATGCTTATTATTGCAAATACATTTGCAATAAAATGAATATACAAAAACCGTTAGCCGAAAGAGTAAGACCTAAAAACTTAAATGAATATACTGGGCAAGAGCATTTAATAGGCAAAGGGGCCATTTTGCGTGAGGCAATTCAAAACAAAAGCATTCCATCTATTATTTTTTGGGGACCTCCGGGAGTTGGAAAAACTACACTTGCACGAATAATTGGTCAAGAATTAAACTTACCTTTTTATGGTTTAAGTGCCATCAATGCAGGTGTAGCCGATGTTAGAAAAATTATTACAGAAGCAAAAACTATTGGAAAAGTTTTATTGTTTTTGGATGAAATACATCGGTTCAATAAAAGCCAGCAAGATGCACTTTTGGGTGCGGTAGAAAATGGCAGTATTGTGTTAATTGGTGCAACCACCGAAAACCCAAGTTTTGAAGTTAATAATGCATTGCTTTCGCGCTGCCAAGTTTATATTTTAAAAGAATTAAACAAGGACCATTTACAGCAAATTATAGAAAAAGCAATTGCAACAGATGAATGGTTGCAAAGCAAAAATATAACTTTTAGTGAAACCGAAGCCTTGTTTTTACACAGTGGTGGTGATGCCAGAAAATTATTAAACATATTAGAGCAAATTATAACTCAAACCAACTCCACTCCTATTATTATAAATAATGAAAGCACAACCAGAATTTTACAGCAAAAAACTGCTATGTACGATAAAGGTGGTGAGGAGCATTATAATGTGATTTCGGCTTTTATAAAATCAATGCGCGGAAGCGACCCAAATGCTGCTGTTTATTACTTAGCAAGAATGTTAGACGCTGGTGAAAGTATAGAATTTATAGCCAGAAGAATGCTTATTTTGGCTAGTGAAGACATAGGAAACGCCAATCCAAATGCATTGCTTTTGGCTACCAATTGTTTTCAAGCTATTCAAATGATTGGCATGCCAGAAGCTCGAATTATATTGAGTCAAACAGTCATTTATTTGGCTACATCGGTAAAAAGCAATGCCAGTTATTTGGCCATAGATGAAGCTATGAGTACGGTTAAAAAAACCGGGAATTTACCTGTTCCATTGCATTTAAGAAATGCACCTACTCAATTAATGAAAGACTTAAATTATGGATCAGATTATCATTATGCGCACGTTTATGAAAACAATTTTATTATGCAAGAATTTTTACCGGATGGCATCAGTGGACAAAAATTTTATGAGCCGGGAAATAATGCTAGGGAAAACGAACAACGTCAATTTTTGAAAATTAGATGGAAAGAAAAATATGGTTATTAGTGATATTTCAGTTAAAAAAAATCAATAAAAAAGTCCACTCAAAATTGAGTGGACTTTTTACTTTATAGTTTTAAATTTTACTTATTGATATCAAAAGTATTTACAATTTCAATAAACTGTTTTTCAATTAATTGTATTTTATTTTATTTTCAAGGTACAAATAGGGTACAATTTGAGGCTTTTATTTCATTATTGATTAATAATAATTCAAAAAGGGGTTTAACCCACCCCCCTAATTTATTATAAATATGTAAACAACTAACTAGCGGTTTCTAAAAACAGATATATTTATAGAATTTACCCGCCACCACCTCTTATACTATTCCTTTGAGTTATTATAAAGCATTTCAATTTTAAAATCTTCTAAGAACAAAGGGCGTTCCATTGTGTGTTTCCATTGCTGCCAGTATGTTTCCACATCACTAAGTAAAGCATCGGTGTTATTGTAATCTTTTACAATCCAAACGCTCAGGCTTTCAGTAATTAACACACTTGCTTGTTTTACATTTAAATTGTTAGTTCTAATATATTCAATTAGTTGGCTATACGTTTTTATTATTGTCATTTGCGTTTGGGTTTAAAGTTATCATTATTGGCCTAATTTCGTTTTGTTCTATTTGTGCTTTGTCGGTCATACCTAATTTATTTTTAGCATAAAAAATTCCTTTGCCTTCATTGGCCACAATATCAATTGCAAGTGCTACAAACAGACCTTCAATGTTTTTTATAGTGTTTAACTTATCTTCATTGTAACCATTTAACCAATTGTAATAAGTAGTTCTGCAAATAGTTGGTTTGCCTTGCTTAGGTATCCAAATGCGAAGGAAATAATCAATGGTTGGCAAAAGTCTATCTTTAATCATTACTACTTTGCCACTTGCTGTGGGTTGCTCTTTTTTATTATCAATACATTCGTTTATGTAAATGTATGCTAGTTGTTCTATTTCCTGAGGTGTAATAAGTGTTTTTGGTGCTGCCATTATATTAGTTGTTTTAGTTGCTGTAATCGGTTTAAATATGGCTCAAATGTTGGTTTGCCATTATTGATTTTAAGAGTTTTCAAATGTGTATCAATGAAATTATTTACATCGGTAATTATTGAACAATGGTTTAATTTAATCGGACCATGTGGCAATATTGCATTTTTAAAATATGCTTCTAGTTCCATTATATCATTGTTCCAATCTGTTTTTATTATTGGTTTAATTGTTTGCTGTGGCTCAATTGCTATTGGTTTAATTATTATCGGTTTGTTTTGGATTGGTTCAATTTCGTTCGATTTTGGTTCATTTTTTAAAAAGGTGGCTAAATCAAATTTTATTAAATAATCGGCCAAATCAAAACCATTTTCCTTTTCTGTATCGGTGGCTTTACTTTCCAATAAATCTGAAATGGTAAACTTTGCAATGTGTGAAAGTTCCTTTGCTCTAATATTCCATTTATCAAAAGCTTTTAAGTCAGGAAATAAAACAACCTTTCGCCCTTCTAATATCTTGCATTTATCATTTGTTAAATTAGTTAAGCTGCCAACTGCCAACCAAATAAACTGAGGTAAATAAACACTTGCAATTATTGCGGTTTTTTCGCTTTCTACTATGGCAATAGTTTTAAGTTTATCAGTAATTAAATGTTCACCAAATAAACTTTGCTTCAGTTTGAAATTTTCAAGTTTAAGCGCTGAATGTACCCATTGAATAAAACTGTGGGGCTGCTTTACTCTTTTGCCTGTGGTGTTATTGTAAAGCATTATTTTGCCTGTTCTTATTTTGCCTTTGGTATCTATTTGCCAAAAAACAGTTGCATTGTTCCAATACTTTGAAGTTCCAATAAAATATTTACTTATTAAACCATTGGTTATTTCTTTATCAAATAAACTATTAAGGTAAATAATAAAATTGTTAGCATCGTAATTTTGCAAACTAGCTTTCAATAATTCAGGTTCAATAAAATTTGGTTTTACTTCAATTACTTTTGGTTTTACTCTTAATTGAAAATTGGACCTATCATTTGAAATATTATTATCTGTAAAATATTGTTTTGGCGAATAATGAAACCCACAGCTTGTTTCCCTGTTGCATCGGCCTACATTACTGTTTATGTGTTGGCCTGTTTCTGTATCAATGTAAAGCGTAAACGTTTTATTGCGCTGCTTACATTCAGGGCAAATATAACGGCTGCTTATTCCTTTGTATGGCTCTAATATGTATCTGTAATTTGTCAAAATATTCTAGTTCTTTTAAATTATGTCATTAAAGTAAAAACAAATTGATTTGCTTTAAAATTTTTTCAATAAATAAATAATTCATTTCAAAGTCATTTTCAGCATTTTTTAAAATACATTTTCTTACTTCGTTTTCTGAATACCTTCCTTCTTTTGTGGAATTTGTATAATCTTTTAAATGTGTTCTGCGAACTAAGCCCAAATGTTTAATTACTTTTTTTGCTTTTTTTACTATTATATCATTTTTCATA
>CAIUQQ010000128.1 GCA_903901345.1 uncultured Bacteroidota bacterium
AAATGAATAATACATTACGCATCGAAAAGATATTCGTGTTTTTAATATTCTCTTTAGGGATTGCTATTTCCTTAGCTCAGTTTCTTTACAATAGAAGTTTGTGGTTAGATGAGGCAAGCCTTACTTTAAATATAATTCATTCTGATTTTTCCGGACTGCTTAAGCCTTTGGAAGGTAACCATCAAATAGCTCCAATTTTATTTCTTGAAATTGAGAAACTAATCTCCATTTTAATCCCAAATTCAGAATTAGGTTTACGAATCTTTCCATTGATTTGCTATTGGTTATCATTGTATTTTTTTTATAGAATATTAAAACTGCTCTTTGCCAATTCACTAACGATTATTTTTGCTCTTTCGCTCTATGTTTTTAATTCTACGCTATTATATTATTCGAGTGAAGTAAAGCCATACATTTCTGATGTTTTTGTTTTAAATGCCTTTTTATTTTTTCTTTTTAAGGGATATAAAAAAGAGCGATTCAAGTATTTTCTATTAGCCGCGATTGGAATTATTGCGGTTTTTTTATCTAATGTGGCTCCCATTGTATTATTTACTGGAGGTCTTTATTTGCTTTACCTAAATTTAAAGGGACATAGAGCGCAGTTTAAATACATTGGGTTTTTATCGTTTATTTGGGCATTTGCCTTTTTTGTCTATTACTATTGCTTTATTTATGCTCATCCTTCAATCGATTCCCAGGTTAATTTAAATGCTGTATATGATGTATTTCTGCCTCTAAATCCATTCAAATTTTCTTTTTATAGTTTTATTGTCTTCAATTCAATCGCTAATTATAACAGCATACTTCCGTTCGGAATGGCTTTTTTCGTTTGCGCCATAGTGCTTTTAAGTATTGGTTTTGCCAGATTGTTGAAATCGAGGCAAATTGGATTTTTGATTATGTTCATTGCCCCTGTGATTTTACATTTGTTACTTTCAGGATTTAAGTTGTATCCTTATGATACTCGAAAGATACTTTATTCTTCTATTCTCCTTTTTCTTTTAATAACTTTCGGTTTCGATTATTTATTTAAATTGATGCTAAGTAGCGCAAAGTTAGTTCAGTTTCGTCTGCTTTTATTGATAATTCCTGTTTTGCTTTTATTCAATTTGTTATTTGCGAAAAAAAATTATATGGGCATTGCTGAATTTCCGATTCAGCATGAAGAAATAAAGAAATGCTTGGATTTTGTAAATCAAAATATTAAAGATTCTGATAATATATACGTGTATTATGCTGCAAAAAATGCATTTGTATATTATGTTGAAATCAATTATTTTAAAGCAAAGAATACTTACACTATTGCCAGTTGGAGTAACAGAGGGCATATTGATAAAGCTTTTGATGACTTAAAGCAGCTTAAAGGAAAAAATTGGTTGTTGTTTTCCCATGTTCATGATGATGATGAAGGAATAATGGTCCATTATTTGGATTCATTGGGATATCCCCAATTATCGTCGATAAAAGCTATCGGATCAAGCGTTTATTGCTATGATTTCGGAGATAAATAATTGCATTGCTTGCTTTTCCAATGCAATCAATTAACTACTAATTCTCTTGTGTAGTTGTCTTTTTTTTGAAACACAGATTTATAATCGTAATATCGCGTAACTTTTATTAAAATAACTCAAACCATTAACAGAAAATGTTCTTTAAAAAGCGCATTACAATTTTAGAGGATCGGATAGTCGCATTAGAAAAGAGGTTGTTTATAATCGAAAACCCATATCAATTTCATGTTGGCCAATTAGTTGAATACAAACAGTTAAATTTCTATGTTGCTTATCGCCATGTTGAATTTATAGAATTTGCGGTAGATTCACTCGGAGAAAGGTTTGAGTACAATAAATGGTCTAATGTCTATTATCTATTTCGAAAGTGGAATGAACACAATGTTGATTCCGAGCTAATTACCAGAGTTTGTGAGTGTGATCGATTTAATTTAATAACTACTGATTCCAATTCAAATGTATTTTAATCAAATTTATATTATTAGTACTGGATACAATTGTGAGCTTTTTGTAGAAAAATACGCACAATCCGTCCTTAATCAAAATTATCCTAAAGACAAGTTCAAAATAATAGTATGGAATGATTGTTCAACAGATCAAACAGGAGAAATGGTTGATAATTGTTTCAAACTTGTGCAGAATGCAAAAGTATTTCATGCCAAGGAAAGGTTTTTTGCTCCTAAAGCACAAAGGGTATTAATGACAAATCCTGAAATTGATGATGAGAGTATCATCATGGTAGTTGATCTTGACGATGAACTTCCAGACAATGAAGTTCTAAGTAGAGTAAATAGCTATTATAACCAGAATCAGAACTTGCTCTTTACATTTGGAGATTTTGTCGTAAGGGACAATGGAATAATAACACCTAGTTCTCAAAACAGAATGCCTGAAGATTTTAAAAAGTTGAGGGTGAATAAAGGGTTAAACCTTACGTGTTCTCACCTTAAAACCTGGAAGAGTAAATTATATAAAAAAATTCGAGAGGATGCATTTTTAAATGATGATGGGCAATTTATGAAGTCAAGTACAGAGCCAATGTACACTTACCCGATGCTCGAAATGGCCGGGAAAGACAGGGTTTTGTTCACAAAGGATATTAATTATATATACAATTTACATGATAATAATTGCATTAAACAGCATAATTGGATGAGCGTTTGCTCTCCTATTGTTGGTCGTAAAAAGCCTTATCATAGAATTGACGATTTTTAAATTCAATTTTCTTTACTAACCTCCACTTTATTAATTCGTATAAAATTGCTTGTGAATTCTTGAAGATGTTGAAATGGTATTTTTTCAGTCAAAAGGCAACTCCCGAAAAATGATAAATAAAAAAACTATAATTAAGGCTATTTTGATTTTCGGTCTTGCTGTTGCCATAATTGGCTTAGCCACTAAAATCTATCGTTTGGAATTAAATAAAAAGGAGCTACATAATCCCTCTTATTTGTCTGTACTTCCTGAAGGTTTCACATTGTACGATGTGAACAATGATAAAGGCAAATCCATAAGTTATGATTTTGATAAAGATGGAGTTTTAGATTTGGCGGTTGTGCTCACAGCAAAAGAATACAATAATGCGATTTTAGCGCTTTACTTAAGCTCTAGTTTTATAAAAGACAAGTCGTATCAAAAGTGTGAATGGATGCATATGATAAACGACTTCAAGATTACCGATGATGTCCTTGAGCTATTCTCTATCGACATGGGGCGGTATACAAGCGAATTGGTTATTAAGTATGACTGCTTGACTAAAAGTTTTAAGGTTGTTAGCTATAAAGCTGACGATGAAAAAAGACCACTGCTTAAGTTAGAAAACGCCAAACTGTAGCTTCTCATTTTACCTTACCTTGTCTCGATTTTAGGCTGTTTTTTCGATTATGGAAAAGGCGGCTCCAGTTCAAATATTACGCATTGCCAAGTGCTTACATCGCCCTGGCAATTTAAGGTTTCATGTTTTTTTAATTGCGGCGCTCATTCTTTTTAAATACATAAAGATTAAACAATTTACTGGAAATTTCTCAGTATTTTTTTAACTCCATATCATTTTAGAGTAATAAATATTGGTATGCAATGGCATTGCATTTTCAATTTGTAATCTTGCAAATGCATGGTTTATAGACTAGGTTTTTCAATTAGAATTATTCGAAATAAGTTGATAAATAAAAGATAGAAGGATTGTTCTAGTTGTATAATATATTATTAATACACGATGATATTAGGTCTGTCGTCGAATTTAATCTCAGAAAAACTTTACGATATAAGCCATCGATTTTTAAAAATATGGATTCTAGCATTAAAGAAAAATTACGATTACTAAGAGAAGCGCAAGGATTAAGTCAGAAGTCGATTGCAAAGAGGCTCAATTTAACGCAGCAAGCGTATTCCGCCATAGAAAACAATCCTGAAAATGCCAAATTAGATCGATTAAGGGAGCTTTGCAAAATACTTGGTATAAGTATGCGAACATTATTTCTATGCAACTTCAAATGCACTGATGGTGCAAATCAAAATGAAATAGTTGTAACCGACAAATTGCCAGTAATTGTATTTTTATCCGACACAGAGAAGTTAGCTTTTGAAAAACAAATTAGTAATCTTCAAAACGAACTGCAGCAATTGAAGAGTAAAACATAAAAGCCCTTCCTTATTTATAAGTCAGCAAGGTGAATTGCAAAATTTACTTTTTGTGATCTTTAAATTTCTCTTTCATTATACTATTTCTGTTTTCTACCAATAAGAAGT
Organism: uncultured Bacteroidota bacterium; assembly: GCA_903901345.1. Classification (GTDB taxonomy): domain Bacteria; phylum Bacteroidota; class Bacteroidia; order UKL13-3; family UKL13-3; genus JAAFJM01. Next base: position 4,263 of record CAIUQQ010000128.1, read on the forward strand.
GAGCAAATCAAAGACAAAAAGAAAAATGCACCTAAAAGCCATCTTAAGGGTTTAGGCAGGTATATTATAAAAAGTAATAAAGTAATCCAAAACATAATATAAATAATAGATTTGAAAATGAATTGAACATTTTAAATCTACCTCAAGTCAGTATTAATCTAGGGCTTAGTTAAATAGTTGTCAACGTGAGTTGTTCACCTTAGCAATATTAGTATTCGATATTGCAATTGTATTGCAGTTGGAAAATTCGGTGGCATCATCCGCCCTTTTTAATTCGTGATTGACCACCAAGAATAAAGTTATTTTAAAGCCTGCAAGCCTTTATTAATAGAGTTTAGTAAATTCTGATTCAGGTGGTCAGTGTTACCCGAAAATAGGTACTCAATCGTATCGAAATATCCACATATCAATTAATTAATGAAATTTGATGTGTCACTTTAAACTAAATCCACCAATAAAAATAAAACCCTTGTAGTCTGATGATTATCAAGGGTTTAAAAGCTTTTTGTAGTAGCCCGTAGGGTGGTTGAAATAGCTTTTCATATCCGTCATTTTCAAAGTTTTAAAATTGCTGTGATTCAATGGATATGGGTGGTTTAGTGGTATCCAAATTTTGATAATCCCCGATTTCGCAAGATTAAGTAAGAGGTAAAAATCCAACTATTTGCAAAAAAATCCACCTGTTTTTTCACCTGTTTTTTTAATGGGTTCGATCCCGCTTTGGGCTACTAGAATTTCATATTAATAAAGCTAAAAAAAAATCATTTAGTGGAATAAAAAAGTGATCTTAGATGGAATCAATGTAATCTGCCAATTTATAGTCCAATTCTGTAATTTGATTTTTATCATGAGTAAATAATTCAACCTTCATTTTCCTACATTGAAAAATATTGATATCTGGATGATGCCCAGTTTCATCCGCATGTTTGGCAACTTTTAAAAAAAATTCAGCCAATTGGGTTTGATTTTCAAACGAAAATGACTTTGTTAACCTGTTATTTTGTATATCCCAACTCATTGCTGTTAGATTGCTTTCAAATGTCGAGTGCATATTTTATATTTTTTAACTGATACAACCCCTTAGTTGTGAAATGGTTTTAAATGGCCGTGTTTATATTCCTGAATTAACAAAAAAATGAATGTGCCGAAATCTGTTTCTGTATTCTTGCTTCCATGGCTGCGGAATTGACCTTCAAATTACTGTTTTGTGGAGGTTCTTAAAAAAAAATCACTTATGTCTAAACCAGCAATCTTGGCGTTCGTTTTCGTACATTTTAAATATGGTATTAACGGGCGTACCGTGTCTCAAATGGCTATTGAATTGTGTTCTTGCTAAATAATTAAATACTCCCATATCACCTGTAAACGCCGTTTGGTTTGCGCTATTGGCATATTCGTGAATGGCCCATAACTTTTTAATGAAATCAAATAATATCGGAGCTTTACCTCCTATCACTCCACAATTTAAAAGAGTTTCAGATCCAAACTTGGTTTCATATTCGGCATAATCGCTTATGTTTTTACGTAGATTGGTAGAATGATCTCTCATCCAATCATTATTGAGCTTTTTTGGCTCGTCACCACAAAAAATAGATGTCGAATTTTTAATAAAATAAGAATCAATAAAAGGATTATTAATCAGAGTAACATCTGTTATATCGGTAACGAAAATACTTTTGAAGAATTGGACATGGTGTTGCAGAAAATCAGTGTACACAAAATACCTATAGACATTAGGATTAAATTGATTGTTGTAATTTATTTTAAAGAATGAAATATATTCATTTTCGAATTTTTCACAGGTTTCTAAGGTGAAATTGTTGTGAAAAATTATACCTTGTACATGTTGTTTCGCAACAGATTCAGCCCAATCACGCACTAATTCATAATTGTCATCCTCAAGCGTTGTATTGCGATTTACATCATACACCCCAGTAATATGACATGCAATAATAACATTAGTATTTGGACGAAAACGGCGAATTTCGAGAGCCATAGGTCAAGAATTGATTAAGTTCTCTTTTTTAATGGTTGAACAAATACTGTTTGGAATATTTCTGCGATAAATATAGGTTCTTAGGTCCACTTTTTTTACGCGAAACTGAGTTTGTGCTCTTTCGTAAAAATCAGCATCTGCAGCGAAGCCACTTTTGAAGGGAAAGCTTGAAAAAACTTTTCTACGACCGAATAAAGTTCCAAAAAGGACCGCTTCATCTAAATGGATGAGTTTTTTAAAATCGTTCTTATCTGGAACATAATAATCGTCACTAGTATCCACGATAGTTTCAGTTGTAGAACAAATCAAATCTTCCTCTTTTATCTCTCCAAGACAAGAGTTTAAATGATGCGATTTATATTCATCGTCACCATCAATTATTGTTATAAATTCACCTAAACTGTTTAAAACACCGCGATTAATTGATTCTGATTGACCTCTGTTACTATGTCGGATATAGATTATTTTATTTTCGTGTTTTTCAGCATATTTCAACAAAGCATTACGATTAGTAACTTTACTGCCATCGTCGATAATAATGAGCTCGAAATCTTGAAAATCTTGGTTTAAGACTGAATCAATTGCTTTTTTGATATAGTAAAAATCGGTATTGTAAACAGCCATGAGTATCGAGATTTTTACTTGCTTTAACATAGAATGGTTGCTGTTCAGAAATTTATGTTTATTAGTTGCGTTAAATCTTTCAAATTAATTTGTAAGCCTAATTTATTTTGGGGTGCAATTAACTCATTTTTCTGTTTGAAGAGTTTAATTTCTTGTTATTTTAACAATTCATTGTGTTTCTCGAAGAATAAATAGAAAAAAAATGATCCATTTCGGCCGTAATTCAACAAATTGTGTTGCGCAGATCGGATATAACGTTTTGTAGCAATATTAAACACAAGTATATGTTGAGATTAATATATTCTGCAGGATTGCGCAGGAGTTAACTGGAAATTCCGATACGATTGACCATCCATTTCCGGAAACCATTGACCACTTGAAGCAAAATTTGCAGAGTATTATAAATAAAGGGTTTCAGTTATTAAAACAAAATTTTTACAGGTGGTCAATCACGAATGAAAATAGGTGGTCAATGCCACCGAATTTTCCAACTAGGTCCATCAAAATTATTGATATCATAAAACTGCTTATGGTATTGTTCACAGTTTTCAATAATATCATTGATTAGTTTGTTCCATTCTATTTTCCTTTTTTCACCGTTTTTAAGTCGCATTTAATTTAGAGTTTTGTTGTTGTTTTGATATTCAATGAAAAGAGTAATCTCATTAAAATTTGATAATGTGAAGATTATGTAATTTAGGAATTAAAAGTATCTTATTCCTAATACCTTTTTAATATTGGGATCACCTGGTTTCCCAGCGCCCACCCAACCTGGTCCTTTACAATCTTTGCAACCATCTCCTTTCCTGCCATTCTTAAAATCAAAATACCATGCTCTATCAGAAATCTTTGCATAAGCAGTTGGAGTCGCCCTTACCTCTTCTGTGCTTGACCAATATTCATGTTTAAATTTATTAGACTCAATGTTCTTATAAATCAAACTTAGTTCTTTGATTGTCGGCAGATACCAATCATTATAACCGTTATGATTAGATTCAAGGCATAAACGAGCTGCAGTAGGTGCTGGTGTTTTTTTAGAACTAAAAAATCCTTGTTTGTACCAACTTGAATGTTCTACAATTTTTTTGGTGTTTTCCATGCCACTTCCATCTGCTATGCCATCACCTTTAGCGCCAATTTCGCCCTGCCCACCCCAGATGGCTTCTCCTAAATCAATCTCAGTAAAAACTAAACCATGCTTTCCTGTACTATCTAAATAAAAAACTATTCCACCTGCTGTTTTTGATCCAATTATCAATTTATCATTTTCTACTTTAGTATTCCATTTTTTAAAAACCATTTGCATTTTCTCAATTGGAAGACTTTTCGCTTTTTCTAATTCAATTACTATTTCTTCAATATCATAATCTTTTAAAGTTGCAAAATTAGTTTTTCGGGTTTTTTCTATTAGGTAATTAATATTTTGAATCAATTGATCTAATTCAGAATTTACGGCTTCGCCTTTCAAAAGGAAAGTGTTATATCCTGAGATTTTTTCATCGAAGGGCTTTTTAAATAATTCGTACAATGCATTAATAACATTTTCTGATTCAATTGATTCAATATTTTTCCATTTTTTAATAAGATCTTTGATTTCCGAATCTATCAGATTATTTTTTCTATCAATAAGATTTAGCACTTCTTTTTCATTAATAAAATCAATTTCTTTGAAAATGGCTAGAGCAAAAATTGGCTCTTTATCTATGCATATATTTAAGTTGTTAACTGCCTCTGAAATTTGGTTGTTTCTGATTTGATATTTCGCTAATAAAAATCTGTTATGAGTTACATTATTATATTTCATTGCCTTTGACTGAAGATTCGCTGCTTCTTCAAAACGCCCAAGCACGTATGCTGCAAATGCAGCTTTGTCATATGAATCGGCGACTAAAAGTCCAATTTTTTCCTCAGAATTGTTTAGTTCAGAATTTACTGTATTAAAATTATTGGTTAATACATTGGCTAAATGGGCTGCATTGCTATCGCTCTCAACACTGGCATATTTAGCAGCACGCAAGAAATACTCAAGTGCTTTTTCGGGATTGATGTATTTCTCAACATATAAAAAGATGCAACCTAATCTGTGTAAAACAAAATAATCTTGCTTCATCAAGGATTCCGCCTTAAGCAGTTCCTCAAGTGCATCTGCATATAAATCCTCATCTTTCGATGCATTGACGAAAAATTTGACTCCGAGTTCTATACTATGTTGTCGCTCCTTTTCACTATCGGGGACCCTCAATAATTCCGCAATATTATGCAAAAGTAGGTTGCTTAGTTTTTGTTGCTCAATTTGGATATCCAAATTCCTGTTTATGAAGTTTAATGTTTGGTTAACTATATTTAGACCACCCAAAACATTTGCTTCTAAATTTTTAATCGCCAGAACTTGTTCCTTCGAGGCTTGATTTATATACTTTCCAATTGTATCTGCACCATATTTTACAAGTGAAGTGTCTTTCGTATAGTCTAGATAGCTATCAATTAGATTAGCATTTTCTTTCCATGGTCTCCAATAGCCAAAAACGAAAGATGGTTTTGATGCTTTAATATTGCTCATAGTATTGCTTTTAATTATATTCGAAATTACCGCTAACGTTTTGCAGCTAAAAGAAGTTGGCGATTTCGGAGACGAAAACTGCCTGCCACCACTGAACTTAATACGAAGCACAAAACTTTATTAAACCACTGAACCGCCAATTTCTTGTAGGTGCTGTTATGCACAGGTGTTCTTCTTGTCATCCTATAAATTGTTTATGTTCACACCATTATTTGTCAACCAATTATTATCTAGTCTGCCAAAGTTTGGATTATTATTATGAACCCAATGATTCAATAATCTAACCATTGAACGATTAACAGGTGCACCAGCTCCAGAAGGAGTAAATATATTTGTCGTAAGTCGTCCTATCATACAACTGTGATTAATAATTAGATTCCATTGAACCGCCCAAATACCAGTCGGTCGCCTTGTAAAATAAATTGTTTTAATTTGTGGATTGTTGCATAGATAAGTAATTATGTTTTGTGTATTCCAATTCACCTGTCCTAATGCATTTAGTTGTTGCAAACCGCCAATAATTCCATTTTGTCCATCTTGTATTAAATTGTATTCGAGTCCATTAAAAATCACATTGTCATTTGGAAGAAGTTGGTAAACTGGGTTGTTGTTATGAAGTACTTCAAGTACAAGGTCAGAGAATGTCAGTTTTAATTTTTTACACAGGTCAAATATTTCCAGTAATGTCGGATTGAGGATTGCTGGTGGATTGCCGTTTGGTGGCATTCGTCTGTTTGGAATAACAACTGCGTTATGTATAAACAAATTCTTAAAAGCTGTCCAAAAAAAGTTTCTGCCATAAAAAAAGTCCGCAAAATTTGCATTAGGTGTGTCGGGATTAAATGTCCCAACAATCATTACTTCAGGTTTGTAGGGAGTTATGTCAAGAATGGCATTGTGAGTTTCAAATCCATTTCCAAAATTTGTCTGATAGAATTTGTGCTGTATTGGCATAGTTGTTTGTTTTTTAGAAGGTCGTTTTCTTTTTACACTTGAGCATAACGGTTTGCAGCTACAAGAAGTTGGCGATTTCGGAGACGAAAACTGTCTGCCACCACTGAACTTGATACGAAGCACAAAGCTTCATTTAACCACTGAACCGCCAATTTCTTGTAGGTGCTGTT
>CAIUQQ010000129.1 GCA_903901345.1 uncultured Bacteroidota bacterium
TCAAAATATAGTCTAAAAACATCATAACCAATAGTTCTAATTTTATAATTTTTTGAACCAAATTCCATTCCTGCACGAATTGGCACTTTTGAATCTGTAAAAAATTTTGTCTTTACTCCTTCTACACGCCCTTTTTTTAACATTTTATAAATAATTTATTTTATAACACGACCAGTTTTAACATCATGGTTTAAACCTTTATCCATAAAAGTAGATTGTTTATTCCTTATTGCATTTGCCCAATTTTGTAAATAGTCGTCATCAAAACCACTTGCATCAATTGTGCTTTTATATTCATGAAAAGTGTATAAATTTTTTTGCCTTGTTGACACAAAGTGTTTTTTTGCATAAGTATAAAATAAATATCCGCCACCTAAAATTGCAATGCCCCAAATAATTGTATTAAAGTTTTTCATAATTTTATTTTTTTTCGTTACCTGCATAAACGTTCTGCAAATTGTATTTTTGAATGTAGTTTTTTATATATTGATTAATAATGTCATATCTTTTTTTATTTTCTTCGGTTGGATAACCTACAAACGTTTCTCCAAAAGCACTATAAATTTCTTTAATTGGATAGCCTAAACCTAAATATATTGTAATGCCATTTAAGTCAGCTTCAACCTCATTACTCATATCACTATTTATAAAATAATGGCTAAATTCATGTAAAAGAATAGCCATACGCATAGGGATTGTAAATGGAACAAATGCTTCTTGTGATACTTGTATTCTGCCATCTTTAGTAGAAATTCTTGCAGGAGTTTGCATTTTTTGTCCAGATTTTGAACTAACAATATATGGCAAATATTCTATTTTATATTTTCCATTACTACTTACATAATCTTTATTTACGTCAATCCACCCTGCATTAAAACAAAACCTTTGAGCAAAACTTACGAAACTTTTTACTTCAGAAGTGTCCATTTTTGTTTGTGGCAAAGTAATCTGTAAATCTAATTTCTTTACTGCCAATATTGTAAAACTTTTATCTTCTGTACTTGGCAAATCTCCATTTTTTTCATTATAAACTTGTATGTTAATAACATTAGATGTTAATGGCATACGTACAAAAAGTGATTCTTTCCCAGTTATTGTTTTTTTTCTTTCTGTAAAAACAGTATTTTTTTGATTAGGGTCATAAACTTTTAAACACAACATTTCTGCCGATTTAGTAAGAACTATAATCTGAACCATACATGGAGCATATCGTGTAACAAGTTTATATGTCATAACTTCAATCAGTTTTCTGTTTTTTTATGTCTTGCTCTTTTGGGTTGCTTAATAGTGTTTTTTGTTTTCAAGTTAGTAGATGAAGGTACAACAACATCGTACTCTTGAAGTAATGCAGAATAGCCATTTTCGGGAGTTATATTAGTAACCACCTCTTCTTTTACTAATACATTTGTTGTCTTGTTTTTTTGGTCTATATACATTACATAAGCATAATAACCAAGAAATCCTGCTAACATTCCATAAATCAATTGTCCTTTCATCTGTTTTTAATTAATTTATTTACAATAATTGCAACAATAAAAATAGCACCAATTATATATAAACCTTGATAGTTATTTTTATCTTTATCTACGTTTAATTCTTTCAATGCTTCATTAACTTCACTATCCAGTTCCTTGTTCAATGGGTAAACCCCATTGTTTTTTGTGCATTTATCCATTCTGCGAACTTCAAATTGCCACCATTAATCTTGTAATTTTTGTATAATTGATTGGCAGTTAATTTATCGTTCATTAAACCATTTTTACATATTGACTTGAAATATATCCAATTTGATTGTTGGTTAAATTATCTACCAACAAATACCAACTATCATTATTTTCAATAACTGAAAATGTAACCGAACTACCTTTTTTCAACTTTGCAACAATTTTTGAAGAAGTGTTAGGTTCTTCTCTAACATTCAAGTCTGTATTTGTTGTATTTACGATTCCACCCAAATATACTTTACCAACTTTTTTCTTCGGTGGTATTGGTGGTTGTTCTTTTTTATTTTTATTCCTAAAATACAAATAAATGGCAGTTGCACCTCCAATAAAAAGTGCAAAAGTTAAAAGTTTAGCAGTTTTTTTAGTCATCTTCATTTTCTTCGTTTTTAGGTAATAAAAGTTGTGTTATTAAAGCACCAAACAAAGCACCAACAATAGCACTATTTACTAAATTATATTGTTTTGCCATACCTAATAGTAAACCACCACCCAAGCCAATGAAAGTTCCACTAATAATGCCTTTAGTTTTTTCATTTTTAAGTGATTTTGCGTTCATTTTTACCGAATTTACTTTATCTAATAGTTCTTTTGCGTTTTGCATCATTTATTGCATTTGCATTTCCCACCACACTTACATTTGTTACCAGTAAAATTCATTTCTGCACCAATACCCCTATCATATACACTTGGTATTAAATTACGAGCAGGTATTTTTATTTCTTGTCTGCCACTAAAATTTTTCATTTCATCAGTAGTCAATGTTTTTTTTGCTTGTTTGCTTTTATAATAAGCATAAAGCAAATATGCACCATATCCACCAATTGCAACCCCTAATATAAATCTTATTGTCTTATTCATTTTATTTCTTTTTTAAAATTAAATAACCAACAATGCCTAACGCACCAACTACACCAACAATTAACCATATATTATTTGGTTTGCCTTGTTGTTGTACTTGTTGTTGCATTGAATCTTGTGTTTGTTGTAATGCCAATGCTTCTTGTTGTACTGCATTTTGACTTGCTTGAACTTTATTATTGATTGAAGTTAATCCAATTTGCAAACCTTGATTTATATTATCTTTTGTTAAAACATTTTCTTTCAAAAATGTGCCAATACCTTTCCAAAATGCACCCCTTTGTTTTACTGAAGAAACATTATTTGTGGAATTTTTTTTAAGTTCAACTGCTTTATTTACAGCCTTACCTAAATCTTGTGCCATTAAACCTTCAATACCAAAGGCATTTTTCCAAAAATCATCAGAACCAGTAAAAGCTAAATCATCAACGCCAGTAAAACCATACATATCGTTTGCACCACTAAAATTTTGAAACGTGTTTTTAGCACTTTCTGTTTTTGATGCCAACAAATCAATAAGTTCGCTCTTGAAATTAGCACTCTTACTTGATGCCACTAATGTTGCTACACTAACTTGGTTATCGGTAGCATTTTGGCTTAAAGAAACACCATTTTTATTTAGCAAATCAATAAGAGCCTTTTTATCAGTTAATATTGTGTAACTTATTAAATCTCGTGTTAGTACAATTGCGTTTTGTGTTGCCATAGTTTAATTTTTTGATAGGATTGCAAATGCTATTAAAACTGCACCTGCAAAAACCATTAATGAATTTTGATTGCTTGTTGTTTTTGATTCCTGCAATTGCCCAGTAAAATTCATATAATGCTCTAAAACATTTTTATCCTTCTTGTCGCAATTGCAATTTGCAATTTTTTTAGCATATTTTTTTTCAAAATATTCCATAAACAAATCCTTATCGGGATTATTTTCAATGATTTCATATAAGGCAGGTTCTCCTTCCATTGAAACCAACTGCTCTAATACTGAACCTAAAGATTGTTGCTTATCAAATTCATATCCAAATTTATGAGCCAATGATACTACAAAGTATGGATTAGCAGATGCCGTATAAGTATATAAATTAGCTTTTGAATTACGCATATTTTATGATTTAATTAAAAAAGGGATGAGATGAAAAATTCCACCTCACCCCCTTTCACTATTATTTTAACCCTAATTATCTTGAAGCAGGGCGAATAATTCTTGGAGAACCATATTGACGTGATACTGGATTACCAGCCAAACCACGAGCGATATTGATTGTATCAGCAGGATAGAATTGGAACTGTACCGATGTAGTACCCGCTACTGACAATGTCAATTTAGTAAAACCATCAATTCTATAAGGTTGCTTCAATTCAATAACACCAGACTGTTGTTGGTATGGGTCAATTACGGGCGTTAAGATTTTAACTGCTTGGTTACCATTTGCATCAAAAGTTGATAAAGTCAATGGTTGTAATACTTGCGTAGTTTGTCCATTAACAGAAGAAATCAAAGTTGAGCCAATAGTAAAAGGAGAAATACTTGATTGGTTTAACAAGTTGTAATAACTAACGTTTGACAAATTGCTTGTCAAAGTAACATTATTAATTGTTAATGTACCATTTGTAAATGTACCGCCACCACCATTAAGGTAAATGTATGCACCAAAAATATCAACACTTACTGCACTTGCACTTGCGTTTGATACAGTAATGATATAAGGTTGTGAACGCATAACATTTTGTGATGCCATTGCAGGAGCAGAGTCCCCATCAGCACCAAAAAAACCTTCACTACCAGTAAAATACATATCGTCATCTACGAAACCATCAACGCCAATAAATTGTTCATTTGCTGAACGATTTGCGTTACGGATATAATTTTGAATACTTGACATTTTATTTATTATTTAAAAGTTAAAAATTAAGCTTTAGTAATTTTTGCTTTGTCTAAAAGTGGTTTTATGCCTAACATATATAATGCAACACCACCTGCTACGATTAAAATATCTACTGCAATTGCTTTGTAATTCATTTTAGTATTTTTTAAATTGGTTTTAATTAAATTCAGATTCAATTTATTACTCCAAAATTAATACATATAATTATATTTTATTATTTGTTTGCCTATATATTAACTTAAACAATACTGAACGTTTAATTAAATAATAAATTAAAAATATGAATTAATTAAATTCTTTTTTAAAAATTTAATTGGTACAAAAAATTATTATAAAACGCTTTTTTTTATTAATGGATGTAAAAGA
>CAIUQQ010000130.1 GCA_903901345.1 uncultured Bacteroidota bacterium
ATTTTTTCAACGGGTTAAAACCCGTTGCTATATATATTACGTTCCTATGGGACTATTAAATAATAAAGTTATGAAAAATTCTTGATATTGAACAATTAAATTACAAGTATCATTCAAAATCTAATTTTTACTATAAACAACACCGCGTTCATTCAAATATTTCATGATATAATGGAAACAATTTTCGTGTTTGCCAACTAATTCTGGTGGAAAAATTCCTTTATTGGTAAACAATCCTTCTAAACATAAATTAGCAACGGCAGTGGCGGTATATCCTGTAGTTCTGGCCATAGATGAAGTTTGTGTTTTTGCACAATATTCATCGTATAAATTATAAACTACTTCTACTGTTTCAGTATTTTCATTGGTGCCTTTTAAAGTAATTCGCATAACGGTAAACTCTTCTTCGTTTTCGCCTAATTTCCATTCTTTGAATAATATTTTACTCGTAAAATCTAATGGAGAAAATTCTAAGCCATTTACCATAATTTTATCATTGCTGAAAAAACCACTTTCTTTTAAAACCCTTATGTATTCAACATGTCCGGGATATCTTAAAGTTTTTTCTTTTCTGTTTTTAATATGTGGCATGGTAAATAAAATAGACCTTAATCCATCGGAATTAAACGATTCGAGTGTACCAACATTATCAAATTCTACATATTCACAATCGGTTAATGGTTCACGAATAATGATGTTTCCATTTTCTACATATCGAGCAGGGCGGGTATATTCTTCAATTACATCAATAGGCGAAAAAGGTGCTTTATAACAAAATGGCCATTTTTTTATTTTGGGTAATCCACCCACCAAACATTCAAAATCGGTAAGTTTTAATTTTTCGTTGTAATAACCCAAAATAATATTTCCCATTCCTGGTGCTACTCCGCAATCAACAATAGCAGTAACATTTTGTTGAATGGCTAGTTCATTTAAATCGAAAGCATTTTCGGGAAAAAATGAAATATCTACCACATTTTTACCTGCCAAAATAATTTGTTTTAAGGTTTCAAATCCTAAAAAACCAGGAACTGCACAAATCACTAAATCATAATTTTGTAATGCCATATTTAGTTCCAAATGTTTGGTAACATCTAGTGGTAATATTTGCAAAGAATTACATTTTTGTTTTACAAAATCTAACCTTTCTTCATTCAAATCAGTGAGTGTTACTTGGTGTATTTTTGCTAAATCGATGGCCATGGCACTGCCCACCATTCCTGCTCCTAAAACTATTATTTTACTCATATTGAATTTTTTATTTATCAATTAAAACTTATACTTTATTAGAACTCTTTTATAATTCTAATTGTCATTGCGAACATAGTGAAACAATGTCACTTTTTGTTTTGTATGCGATTGCTAGTATTGCTCTCGCAATAAATGTTCGCAATGACGACTAAACAAAACCATGAAAGAGATTTAGTTTCATCAAATGGTAAATCCCTGCAAAATTTCGCAGGGATTAAACTAAATCATTATTTTCTTTTTTCCAAGATTGCTATTTTTTCATTTACAATTTTACTCCACTTTTGAGATAGTTTTAGTTCACCAGTTAAAGCAGAATGATTAATGCTTTCATCATAAATCGACCAGATATTTTCAGTTTTACTTTTGTCAAAATAAGTAAACACTAATTCCAGTTTATCAATTATCTGAGAATTAATTCCTTTACTACTAAAATTCCTATTTGAATTTATAAACTTACATTTTTGGATTTCAGCAATACTTATTTGTTCAACTTTTGCTAATCCATTAACTTTCGAAACAAAAAAAAGCTTGGTGTTTGTATCGTCTATTCCAATAGCTGCATTGCTCTAAATATCGTAACTTGATATTTTTGAATTATTTTCATCTGCTAATTTATTTAGCGCTTCCAAAAATTCTTTTTCTCTTTTTTTATTGCTTCTATTCATTAAAGCAAATGGTATAACACCTATCAATAAAATTACTATTACAGTAATTGTTGTTCCTAAATCCATTTTTTTGATTTTTAAATTTTAAATTTTTTTACAATACAATACCAATATAGGTATGGTAATTAATACCACAACTACATCAAAAAATCGGTTAACATTGCTAGCAATGTCATTAAGTTAAGCATTTATTATCTTAATTGATATACGTTTAGACAAGCTCAACGACAGTGGTCATTGAGCTTGTCTAAATAAATTTTGCTTAACTTAATAAAATTGAACTTGCTAATGCAAGACCTTGTTAAAAATAATTACCAGAAATAATGAAATGGGAAAATGATATTGGGTGGAGTGAACCGAATCAATACATTTTTTGAATAGAAATTGTACTTTGAAAAAACATGGAAGAATATATGTTCCGTTGCTTTTGTAAAAGCAAACAATTGGTTAAAAGAAACTTTGATGGAACTAGGAGGATAAACACTTAAGTAACTTTCAGTATTTAGTGTATGAGAAAATAAATTAGTTAAAGAAACTGTGTAAAAATATTCAACTGACGAATTTGTTTGTTTTGAAATATTAGCATGATTTCCATTTTTACTTCCTAAAGTTATTGCAAAGCAATAAAGTAGTATAATGTTAATCAATATTACAATTCTCAACCGTTTTTCCACCGCTCAAAGATATGTTAAAAAAAAAATGTAACAAATAAATCAATTTATTCTTTTCAGTTTTTCACTTGCCAAGATTGTTTTTTTAATCGCAAAATTTGTTTTGAAGTTTGTTTGGCAGCCATTATCCAATAAATAATTACATTTTTATAAGATAGTGTTTGGGCAATAAAAGAATCCCAAGCAACTTTATTTTCCTTAAACTTTTTTTCAAATTCAACACTTAGTTCCTTGTGTTCAATTTCAAAACTATATATTCCCGATTTTTCTTCCTTTCTATGTTTGTAAGCAGCTATTCCTGCGGGTAGCATCAATCTTTTTTTAGTTAATTCGGCTACTTTATTGACATTAATATTGCACCAAATACTTGATGGCTTTCATGGTATAAAACGAATCATATAACTGTGTTCATTTATAGATTTTCTTACACCATCAATCCAACCAAAACACAATGCATCAAATACCGATTCCGACCATGTTAAGCTAAGTTTACCACTATTTATTTTATAGAATTCAACCAAAAATACAGTTTCTATTAGATAATTTGTTCTAAACAATTTCTAAAACCTAAAGATTTTGAAAAAAAAAGATTGGAGCGTTATCTTTCATCAATCTTTTTGTTTTACAAAGTTCAGATTTCCAACTAGACCAATGCTGACATTTATAGGCGAAAAATCATCATACAATCGGTCATTAACTAAGTAGCTGTATTCAGGTACTGTAATACAGATTTGTCCAGAAAGTGCTAAGTATTTACTAAAATGATAACGAATGGTTGTTGCCACTTCAAGTCTTACAAATGAATTAGGAGTTTGCCTATAAGCACTTACTGAAGTATCGATTAAATTATAATAGTTAATTAAAAAAATACGTGGCGAAAACAATATAGAAAAGTTATTTTCTTTAACACCATAATCACCTTGCAAAGTTAATTTACTATATGCTGCTTCTTTGTATTGAATTTTGGCAGTTCCTTGTCCGTAACTTTCCACATAATTAGATGTAAATCCTTTTCCTCCAATCAAAAAAAGTTCTTTGAATATATTTGATTGATTAGTTTTCTTTTTATATAAACCAATTCCAATTTCACTGAAATTATGTTTTGTAATGGAAAAATTGAATGATGAATAATCATTTCTTCTTTCACCCATATTACAGTAGTTAGCCAATATTCCAATATTATTGGTAACCGATAAACTAGCTTGTGCTTCAGAACCATTGAAACTTTGGTGAAGTCCTATTTGAATTTGTCCTTTATGCTCAAATGCAGGCACATTTATTACATTTTGCCTATAAATTTCACATGATGAAATAGAAAATATTAGTAATATAAAATATGCTTTTTTAAACATTTTTCAATCTTTATTCAAAATAAAACTTATTCCTTTACAAATTTCTGAGTAAATTTTTGTTGATTTTCAAATACAATATTTACCATATACAATCCATTTTGAAGAAATGATAAATCTAGTTTAACATTAGATTCCGGAGTTGTAATTTTTTTAGCATAAATTTCTTTTCCCATCAAATCAAAAACAATAATTTTATCTATTTTAAATTGACTTACGTTTTCAATTTCAATAAATCCATTGCTTGGATTAGGATATAATTTCAATTGATTGCTATTAATCATTTCATCTAATCCTTCATTCTTAATTGGTGGTGGAATTTCAAATGATTCAATTCCATCAAAGGTACTTGATGAAGAACCTTGATTGGCTTTATAACCTAATCCTCTTCTGGCAAATGCTTTCCAAAGCAAATCCTTATTTATAAATTTATTATTCAATGAATCGGCTAGTAAAATAGCATCTCTAGCATCAATAAATCCTGGTGAACATGGCTGTAATTTTAATCCATCCATTACCAATTGCATAGCAAAATTATTACCTAATTTACCATTATAAATATCATTACTAAATCCATATTTATCAATTAAATCCCAAAAAATATCATATAAAACAGTACACCACACAAACCCAACATAGTGAACTTCAGAATTTGTTTTTATGGAATTATAAGTAGTAGGATTTATTGCCATATTTCTACTATAAGGATAATCTCTAATGCCAAATCCAGCAGTATCTTCACCAATTAAATAGGTTCCAATTCCTCGACCAATTTGAGGATTATCAGTAGATTTTGCAGTAATTGCTAAAGCAAAAAAATCGCTCCAGCCCTCACCTCCTTGTTCACCATTTGACAAACAACTTGTATTATTAGGCCCACCAGTTAATCTGTTTGAAAGTCCATGAGTATATTCATGAATAATTACACCATTATCAAAATCGCTGTCAAAATATTTTGGACCTCCATTTGAGTCAACTAATGTAACATTGATTGTTAAATTATTATTCAAATCATTTTTAAGTTGCGCTCCCAAATCTTGACTAATCATCACAGAGGGAATTGTAATTAATTTATCAATTCCATTACCTCCAGAACCCATTGAAAATGGCGCTCCTGGAACATTATTAATGATAATGGCAGCTTTTGCTCCGGCTAATTGAGCATTGTAAACTTTATTTACAAAAAAACAATCTCCCCTATCGATCAATGCAATTTTGTTTGATAAATTATTTACCAAACTGCTGCAACATAAATTTGGAGTAATGGTATTGTCTAAACCTATTTCTAAATTTCCATTTACACCAGTTGAATTTAATATTGTACCAAATGAACTTGTTGCAGATAAATACTGCCCTTTTAAAGAATCTGGACTGATTATATTAAATACTTTATTTGACGAACCTGCTTGCCAAATAAACATTTGCATTCTTGGATTATAACCATCTGGTGGAGTGCTAAAATTTGCATTATTTGTTCCACTTCCATCTTGTGCATCTGCAAATACATGGTCGTCTTCACCGGTTCCATTTAAATAATTTTTTTGTTGAAAATTTCCAGCATCTTCATCAAAACCATAATTATAAAAAACATCATGAACTAAATTATTCCAATAAAATAAATTTGTAATAGCAGCACTAACATATTTGGTTGGATAATTATTTGAATTTACAGGAAAATCAAATTCAAGATTTACACCACCATTTGGCGCAAATCCATTGAAACTATCTTGATCTAAAGTATCTTCTTTGGCAAAAACATTATTGCCGCGAGTAATAGTATATTCAGCACCTGCAACTCCATTTACATCGTGCCAACCATATGGAGAAGCTTTATCATTTGAAGGATTAATTACAATTATCCTATTTCCAAACGAAGGACTTTCATTTGGAAAGGCATAAACATTATAGCTTCCAGAAGTAGTTTTTCCTAATGACTCATTTTCTGGGAATGTGAAATAAAAACTATCTTTTTTTTTTACTTTTTTAATATTTTTTTTGGTATCACATTCCGTTTTCCAATTGTTTTCGTCTATTATTTTACCAGTATTTACGTCTACTCTTTTATTCCACCAATCACCAGTTTTATCATTATAAAATTCTACATTCCAAACTTTTAATAGCTGATTATCTTTCAACAAATAATACAATTTAGCTTTAATTTCTTTGCTAGAAGCTTTTACATCAACAACAATATATTCATTGGAGGTACTTTTACTTTTTGCTAATGAAAAAATAACTTTTTTCCCTAATTGCATAGCAACTGTTGTTACTGCTTGCGTGTAATTAATTGTATTTTTTGAGTCAATTAAAATACTTGATGCATTATTTACAAAGCTGTTATTAAAGGTAATTACATTTCCATTTTTATCAAAATGCAAAGCTGAATTCGCATTAAATACTTCAATATCATTTACTGTTTGGCGAATGTAAACATGGGTAACGCCATTACTTTTTGAAGTATATTGAGAAGTAATTACATATCCATTTAATTTCAAATCTATTCCTTTTGAAATTAGGGTTTCATCAATTTTTTCTTTGTTTATTTGTGCAATTGCAAAGCTTGAAAAAAGAAAGAATATAATAACGATTGAAAGTTTTTTCATATGTTTTATAGAGAGTATAATGGGAATTTATAAATAAAATGCTTATTCAGTTTTAGCTATTTTTTTAGTAAAAATTTTATCTCCAACAATGACATTTACCAAATACATTCCTTTAGGTAAATAATTAATGTCAATTGGATTTAAAATATTGTATTTAGTAATTGATAAATGCTTTTGTTCTTTACCATGAACGTCAAAAATAAAAAGGTCAGCATCTTCATTTATATTCAAATCATTCATTTCTAAATACAATAAATCACTAGCTGGATTTGGGTATAAATTGATATGCTCCGCAAATTTAGTTTCATTCACACCAACTTTTGATGTATTGTCGAATATTACAAATTTCTTGTGTAATACATGGTCAATTATAACAGTGCTAATTACTAACAATGGCTCCTTTTTAAATGCCTGATACCAGGCATACTCAATGGTTAAAGAATAAGAATTTACTGGTGGATTTGAATCGCCAATATAAATTAATGATTTAGTTCGAAGCACATTTGGAACCGTTTTGTTGGGCAGTTTTAAAGAACCCCATGCATCTGCTATGAAAGCATATTTTCCGGGCCCTACTAATGCGCCAGGATTGGTAATAGCAGATAAACTATCAGTAAATGATTGACCAAAAGTAATTGGAAATTTATAATAATTTAAAGGTAAAGCATTATAGTTTTGGTCATAAATATTTTTCTCTACAAAACCATAATAAACCGACTTAGCAGCATTTGAATTATCCCAATACGAATAAACTGAACCAATTCCATCAGTTCTACATAATTTGGAATTTGGAAACTTAGCTGCATATGGTGTATTGGCTGGGTCTAGATATACTCTTTCAATAAAAATATCTTGTTTAATAGAAGTAGAAAAATCCCAAAAAACATTAGCTCCACTTAATCCTGGAGAAACTAAAGTTGAATCTAACGACATCAAAATAGTATCTCCTTTAACAGGTAAAACGTTTGAAGTTATAGTTGGTTGGGCTTTAACTGCAATAGTTGCAAAAAGCAAAATGAAGAAAGTAAATAAGTTTTTCATAAAATATTATTATTTGAAACAAACATAAACTTTTTGATTTAACATTTTACATTTAAGTTGTGTAAAATTAAAACTAATATTTACATTATTCTAACTTATTAATTTAAAACAGCTTCTTTAATTTTAATAACGTATTGTTGCTTTTTAAATTTCTAAAAAATGACCATTACATTATATATCATAATAGCAACATGCGTTATTAGTTTTTTGTGTTTCAATAACGAAGACTCAAAAATGAAACTAATTTTCCATCCTTATACCATTAAAAAGTTTCCAAACCAATGGATGCGATTTATAAGTGGCGGCTTTATTCATGCTGATTATATGCATTTGGGATTTAATATGTTTGCTTTATACAGCTTTGGCAATATTTTAGAAACTCAATTCTTTCCAATGGTTTTTGGTGGTTTTTATAAAATGTCGTACATTTTATTTTATATCAGTGCCATTGCGGTAGCCGATATTTATACGTTTTTTAAGCATAAGGAGAATCAAAATTATTATTCGTTAGGTGCTTCTGGCGCAGTGTCTGCAGTAATTTATGCCTGTATATTATTTGCCCCAAACTTAAATATTATGGGAATGCCCGGTTGGCTTTATGGCTTTTTATATTTGGCTTTTTCTAGTTATGCTTCTAAGAAAAACATTGGAAACATAGCGCATGATGCTCATATTTGGGGAGCTATTTATGGTTTGTTACTTCCCCTTATTTTCAAACCAAGTTTGTATATTGATTTTTTGAATAAAATTATTCATTAAAACACAAAACCAATTCTTATAACCAAAGGATTTTTGTAAAAACTTGTGTTACTATCATAAAGCAAATCATATAATGCCATTACATAAACACCTGTTCCTCCGGGCATATAACCGCCACCAGCATACATGCTATTGCTAATTTTAGTAATATTATCTCCTGTACTTTCGTTATAGTAATTATATCTTAAACCTAAGTATTCTATATGAGCAAAAATATTATCAGTAATTAAATACCTACTATATATACCGGGTCCATAAGCATTTACACTAAGGTTAAAACTGTTTCCTGTATAATAATTTTTAAAAGTTTGAGAACTGTAAATATACAAAGGATCTAAACCAACTTGAAATTTATCTGTAATTTTATAACCTACCATTGGTTGAATCATAAAAAAAGAATAAGTACTTCCTAAACTTCCGCCAACATTTCCACCAAAAATCATTTTATCTTTCCATGAATCATTATTTCCATAGGTGGCATCTGCTTTTTTTTGTTCATCTTGCTTTTGAGTATCTAAATCACGGGTTTTGCGCTGTGCTAAAAGTCCGTTAGTAAGCACAAAAATCATTGTAATCGCTAAAAGTATTCTATTCATAATATGATGTTAATTATTTGCTTCAAATTTATTGCGTTTATTTTGGTTATTCCAATCCTTAGTTCTTAATTTGACAACTATCAAACTAATTAAGTTGCAACATGACAAAAATACACAATTTTTCGGCAGGACCCGCTATTTTACCTCAATCGGCTATAGATGCAAGTATTGATGCTTTAAAAAACTTTTCGGGCACAGGTTTATCTTTAATTGAAGTAAGCCATAGAAGTAAGGAATACGAAGCTGTAGTGGAAGAAGCTTGCCAATTGGTTCGCGATATTTTAAAATTAAGTGATGAGTATGCAGTTTTGTTTTTACAAGGTGGCGCCTCTACACAGTTTGATATGATTCCAATGAATTTATTAGACGAAGGTGAAACAGCTGCTTATGTAAACACTGGAGTATGGGCTAGCCGCGCTATTAAAGAAGCAAAAATGTTTGGAAACGTAAATGTTTTGGCAAGCAGCGAGGATAAAAATTTTAACTATATTCCTAAAAATTATACCATTCCTACCGATGTAAAATATTTTCATTGCACGAGCAATAACACCATTTACGGAACTGAAATGTTTGAATTTCCAAAAACAGATGTTCCATTAATTTGCGATATGAGTTCTGATATTTTCAGTCGCCCGTTTGACGCCAGTCAATTTGATATGATTTATGCTGGAGCGCAAAAAAACATGGGTCCTGCGGGAACTACTTTGGTAATTATAAAAAAGGATTTAGTTGGAAAAGCAAAACGCAAAGTTCCTACCATGCTTGATTACAAACCACATATAGAAAACGGAAGTATGTATAATACGCCAAGTGTGTTTGCCATATTTGTTTGCATGCATACTTTACGTTGGATCAAAGAAATGGGTTTAGAAGCCATGGAAATTCGTAATAAAGCTAAAGCAGATTTGTTATATGCTGAAATTGACAGAAACCCCTTATTTGAAGGAACTGTAGTTAAAGAAGACAGAAGCCGCATGAATGTAAATTTTGTTACAACCAATAAAGAACACGAAGCAGAATTTTTAAAACTTTGCGAAAGCAAACATTTAAGTGGTTTAAAAGGACATCGCTCTGTGGGTGGTTTACGTGCTAGTTTATACAACGCATTACCTATAGAAAGTGTTCAAGTTTTAGTAGATACGATTAAGGAATTTGAAGCAAGTAAAATGTAATTTTGAATGTTAGATTTTGAATGTTGAATTATAAATTGATTTCAAATTCAATTTTTTAATCTTTCTCCCGATTAATCGGGATTGTAATCTTTAATAAAAAAACAATGATAAAAATATTAGCAAATGATGGCATTGATGCCAATGGAAAAAAAATTTTAGAAGAAGCAGGATTTACTGTTATTACTGATAAAATTGCACAAGAAAATTTAATGACTGAGTTAAACAATTTTGATGCTATTTTGGTGCGTAGTGCTACTAAAGTTCGCAAAGAATTAATTGATGCTTGTCCAAATTTAAAGTTAGTTGGGCGTGGTGGTGTTGGTATGGATAATATTGACATTGAATATGCAAAAAACAAAGGCATTAAAGTAGTAAATACTCCAGCATCTTCATCGGTAAGTGTTGCTGAATTAGTGTTTGCCCATATATTTTCAGCTGCGCGATTAATTCAAATTACCAATAGAGTAATGCCTAATGAAGGCAATACAAAATTCAATGATTTGAAAAAAGTAGCATCTAATGGTATTGAATTGCAAGGCAAAACAATGGGGATTTTTGGCTTTGGTCGCATAGGACAAGAAGTTGCAAAAATGGCTATCGGTCTTGGTATGCAAGTATTGGCTTTTGATCCTTATGTAGAAAAAGTAGACTTAAGTTTGAATTTACCAGCGCTTGGCTTAAATTCTCGCATAAAAGTTACCATTAATACCGTTAGCGATGAAAGTGTTTTGACACATGCTGATTTTATAACATTCCACTTACCATTTAGCGAAGGCGATAAAGCCATTGTTGATGCGGAGAAAATGTCAAAAATGAAACGTGGTGTTGGTTTGGTAAATTGCTCAAGAGGTGGAGTAATTAATGAAGTTGATTTATTAGCAGCTTTAAACTCTGGCCAAGTTGGATTTGCAGGTTTAGATGTTTTTGAAAAAGAACCACCTGTAAACATGGATATTTTAAAACACGATAATGTAAGCTTAAGTCCACATATTGGTGGAAGCACCAAAGAAGCTCAAAACCGAATTGGCATTGAATTAGCTGAAAAGGTAATTGAGTTTTTTAAGAACTAAATAGTTAATCCAAAAACTTGAACCACATAAGAACCTAGAAAACATAGTATTTAAACTATGTAAGCTATGTATCTATGTGGTTTTTTATTTTACAGGAAATTAGATTAATTCAGCAATGTAATTTGCTAATTCTTCTAAATATTTTTTATCTATTTCATCAAAATGAGCAAGATATTCGCTGTCAACATCTAAGACTGCAACTACTTCATTATTTAAAATGATTGGGATTACAATTTCTGAGAGACTAGTACTACTACATGCAATATGCCCAGGGAAATCATTTACATTTTCAACTATAATCGTTGCTGCTTGTTGCCAACTAGCTCCGCAAACTCCTTTTCCTAATTGAATGGTGGTACAGGCAACTGGCCCTTGAAACGGACCTAAAATTAATTGGTTATTTTTAACCAAATAAAAACCAACCCACCAAAAGTTAAACACTGTTTTTAAAGCAGCTGAACAATTAGCAAGGTTGGCTATCAAATCATCAGAAGGCAAAAGCAAATGTTTTAATTGAGGCAATAACTCCTCATATTTTTGCTGCTTGGTACTGTTTTCTGATATAAATATATTTTCCGACAAACTATTTTTTAGTAGTATCGGCAGGTACAACTGTAGTTTCTGCTCCAGCTACTTTATTTGTTTCTTCACTTGGTCTTACACCATCATTTCCACGATTGGTTGAATAATCTTTTTTATCACCTTTGTACAAATCGTTTGTTTCAAGTGTTTTAGTGGCTTCTTCTACACCATAATGACAAGCTGTTAAACCTAAACTTGCTACCAATGCTAATGCAATAGTTAATTTTTTCATTTGTTTATTTTAAAATTATATGCTGCGAATATAAAAGCATTTCTAAATATTTACTAATGAATTTTATTATACAATATTGGATAAGATTTGGCGCTTATAAATACCTAAAATCATTAGTAAAAATAAAACTTGACTTTTTTTGATATAACCTTACTTTTGCAGTCCGAAAATTTTTACTTATTTAGCCTTAAAACTGCTTATATAAAACTAAAATTAAGGATTAACTTCTATTATAAAATGAAATTATCACAATTTAAGTTCAACATTACTGATTCGATGATTGCCAAATATCCGGCAGAAAACAGAGATGAAGCAAAAATGATGGTGTTAGACAGAAAAAAACACAAAATTGAACACAAAACATTTAAAGACATTTTAAAATACTTTGGCGAAGGCGATACATTTATCGTAAATAATACCAAAGTTTTCCCTGCTCGTTTGTATGGAAGTAAAGAAAAAACAGGCGCTCAAATTGAAGTTTTTTTATTGCGTGAATTGAATAAAGAATCAAAGTTATGGGATGTATTAGTTGATCCTGCACGTAAAATACGTGTAGGTAACAAATTATATTTTGGCGATGACGATTTAGTAGCTGAAGTGGTTGATAATACTACTTCTCGCGGACGTACCATTCGTTTTTTACACGATGGTTCTGATGAAGAATTATGGAGATTAATTGAAAAATTAGGTGAAATGCCTATTCCAAAATACTTAAATCGCCCTGTTGAAAAAATAGATAAAGAAAGATTCAATACTATTTTTGCAAAAGAAATAGGCGCTGTAATTCCACCAACTGCTGGTTTACATTTTACTAAAGAGTTAATGATGCGTTTGGAAATTAAAGGCGCACAGTTTGCCGATGTTACTTTACACAATGGACTTGGTGCTTTTAGAGCAGTAGAAGTAGAAGATTTAACTAAACATAAAATGGATTCTGAATACTTTAGTGTTAGTCAGGAAACAGCTAATATGGTTAACAAAGCCATTGACAATAAAAAGAAAGTAATTGCGGTAGGAAACTCAGTAATGCGTGCGGTAGAATCGGCTGTGTCATCTAAAAAAAGATTGAATGTGAATACCAATTGGACGGATAAATTTTTATTTCCACCACATGATTTTAGCATTGCAAATTGTTTAATTACCAATTTTCATCCGCCAGAAAGTACTTTAATGATGGCTACTGCGGCCTTTGCTGACTTTGATTTTTTAATGGAAGCATACAACGAAGCCATTAAACATAAATACAAATTTTTAGCTTATGGCGATGCCATGTTAATTATATAAATATCGGTTTATTAATTGAAAACATTTCGACAAGCTCAATGTCCGTGGTCGTTGAGCTTGCCGAAACGAATTTCAAATAAATCTATTCAATAAAAAAAAGAGGAATTTACTTTATGTGAATTCCTCTTTTTTTTGTTGTAAAAAGACGTGACAGGTTATAAAAACCTGTCACGTCTGTCTGCCCAGTGTCAGACGGTTTTAGGCGTCATTGCGAGGCAAGAAGCAATCTCACCGTTTAGTTTGCTTCGTGCCTCGCAATGACTTTATAAACAAGAACAAAAGCTATGTTTTCTATTTAACTATGTGGTTCAAAAAAGATCGAAAAATGGAGCGTTTCAACAAGCTCAACGACCAATATCTATATTAAGCCTTCAGGAAGTTTTAGGTAAATGGTTTGTTTTTCGTGGTCTATTTCATCTATAAAATCGTCCACAGCTGGAATCAGCACTTCGTTTAATTGGTTGGTGGTTTGAAACATAATTTGTCCTGGCATTTCAATAATATCTTCCAAAATTCCAATATTGCCAAGGGTTAAATCAATTAAAGCATAACCAATAATACTTTCGTCTATTTGTTTTTTGCTTTTTACAGCCTTGGTTGAATAATAGAAAATGTTTCTGCCAATGAAAGTTTGTGCATCCTCTACGGTATTGTAATCACGCAGTTTTACCAAATATTCATTGGGAACTAATTCCCTACATTGTTCCATAAAAAAAGGAACAGGCTTCTGATTGAATTCAATCATTACCCATTCCTTTTGTTTTAATTTTTGATTAGCTTCAAGCTTTAATTCGCCTGATGTTCCGTGGGTTTTACCTACAGATCCAACTATAATGAAGTCTTTTAACTGTAATGACTTCATTTTTTAAATTATGCTTCTGGAGTTTCTTCCGTTGCAGCTTCTACTTCAGGTGTTGCTACTACTTCAGCTACAACCTCTGGAGTTGCTTCTACTTCAGCCACAACCTCTGGAGTTGCTTCTACTTCAGCTACAACTTCTGGAGTTGCTTCTACTTCAGCTACAACCTCTGGAGTTGCTTCTACTTCAGCTACAACTTCTGGAGTTGCTTCTACTTCAGCTACAACTTCTTCTTCTACCTCAGCAACTGGGTTAGCAGCAGCATCTAAAGCAGCTTGCTTTTCAGCAATTTTTGCAACACGAGCAGCATTTGCTTTTACTTCAGCAGCTAAACGAGTAGAAATAGTGTCTGTTTTTTTAGTTGATTGCTTAGTAATGTCTGCTTCAACTTTAGCATTTTTCTCTTCTAACCATTTTGCTAATTTAGCATCTGCTTGTTCTTGAGTTAATGCTCCTTTGCGAATACCAGCATCTAAGTGGCGTTGTAATAAAACACCTTTGTAAGAAAGAATTGCACGAACTGTATCAGTTGGTTGCGCTCCATTCTCAAGCCATTTAATAGCTTTTTCGTTGTTTAATTCAATGGTTGCAGGAACGGTTTGTGGCTTATATGAACCAATTAGTTCAATAAACTTACCATCTCTGGGTGCACGAGCATCAGCCACAACTATGTGGTAATAAGGTGCTTGTTTGCGTCCATGACGCTGTAATCTGATTTTTACTGACATGTTTTTAAATAAATTAAATGTATGTGTTGTCCCTTAAAAAATTTAACGGGCTGCGAATGTCGTAATTTTTACCTATAAAACAAATAGTTAGACAAAAAATACTTTACTTATTCAAATATTTTAGCTAAAATTCTTGCGGCAACAACTTCCATCGGGCTTTCTCTATCTAATAAAGGATTGATTTCGGTAATTTCAAAAGCTACTGTTTTAGGTTCATTTATTAAGCTTTTAAGTAAATAAACTGCTTCATTTTCACTCATTCCGTTTGGAACAGGAGTTCCCGTACCAATAGAAATATTTGGATCTAAACTATCCACATCGAACGAAACATAAATTAAATCACAATGGCTTAACTGTGCTAAAGTTTTCTCTAATATTTGTTCTATTCCAATATCAATTCTATTTTGTGGGGTATAAAAAGTAATATTTTTATTGTTTAATAAAATCTCTTCATCTTCTTCAAAGTCGCGTAAGTCAATAAAAACTAAATCGGACGGCAATACCTTTGGACTAATATTTTTACTTCCCAAATGCATTAAATCCTGCCAAACTTTGATTGATTCCTCATCTACTTCGTTTGCTTCTTCTATCAAATCATTAATACCCAAGGCCGCAGCCAATGGCATTCCATGCATGTTACCACTTGGAGTTGAAAAAGGGCTGTGCAAATCGGCATGTGCATCAATCCAAATTACGCCAATTCTTTTTTCACTGTAAAAATTTTTAACAGCCGAAATTCCAGCACAACCATTGCTATGATCGCCACTTAAAATAAAAGGAAATAAGTCTTTTGATAATGTTTGTTCTATTGCACTTACAGCTAATTGCTGTACTTCATATATTGATTCAATATTTTTATTAAATGGATGTGCATTGTTTTCTTCTAAATCGTCAGCTATAATTCTTATATTATTAGCATGTGAAATATGTTTTATATTTTGCTTGTTTATTAATCTGATTAATGCTTGAGGACCTAATTTAGCTCCTTTTTTTCCTGCACCAAAATCAGATTCAATGGATATTATTTCTACACTTCGCACAAAGTTTTTTGGATGGTGAACGCTTGCGAAAGTATAGTTACCAAGTTACAAAGACAAATTTATTGTTGAACAGTTTGATTGCTAGTTAGCTACAAAAAATAGTTGCAAATTAAAATGAATACGACAATGAATTATCAATTTTCGTATTGGTCGTGTTCACGTTTCATTAACTGCTCTTGCTGATTGTCATTTTCCAAAATTGCATCCATACCATTGTCTTTATATTCAGCTTGCTCTTTTATATAAAAATCTCGTTGGTTACTAACTTTTACTACGTAACTTGAAAAATATCTGCCTTCAAAAAACGCATCAAAACTCATCATAGCAGCATCATTTTGCCGATTGAAAATACATTTTTTTGCCAATAAATTCCTTACGTCTTTTGTTTTTAAAGTGTTGTTATAATTATACCTAAACACACATAAATCTTGGTCACCCAAATCAATTCCGGCCATTTTAAGTTTGTAAACTGGCGCTACAATTAATATTTTTATAGCATAAGAACTGTGTTTTTTATCGTAATACCAATCTTCTACAATTCTTAATTTGTATATTCTTGTTAAAGGATCAAAAGCTGTAACTACAGTATCCAATATGGTTTCTTCTGGATTTTGCGGATCCGGATTTTCTATAAACTGAGTATCCACACCAAAAGTTAGCACTTTTTCGGGCGTATAAATACTTGTTAAACTATCATTTTTGTAGGGAACTAATTTTTTGCTTTTAATAGCATCATAAAACAATACTGGCAAAGCATTTCGAGGATACATGAGCACTTGATTTTTCTTTTCTCGTAAATCAATAATTCTAACCACTCGTTTGCTAAATTCCACATCGCCTTCCCGCATGATTGGCCAAGGAACTGGCAAATTATTGTCAATGGTATTACAAATTTCAGAAAGAGGAAAAGTTTGCTGCGCAATGAGTTTCCAATTGCACAGCACCAAAATAATTATAAAAAAATGCTTTTTTGAAATCATATTCTATGGAACGGAAACTGAATTAATTTATTTCATTGAAATTTAAATCCATTCCATCAAAAGTTCCGCTACTCATGAGTAACAAGTTTTCGTTTTGAGTAAAATGGCTTTCAATAAATTTCCTCAACTCGTTTTTATCAGTAAAAACTTGTACATTATTACCAAATCCAGCAGCTACTTCTTCATTGTTTAACATGGGCATTTTTTTCATTTCTAAAGCGTGTTTACTGTATAAAACTGCTTTAAAATCGGCCGCTTGCATGCTGTTATTATATTGAGGCAAAAAATCTTTATTCAAACTACTAAATGTATGCAGTTCATAAACTGCAATTAATTTACGCGTAGGATTTATTTCCCTAACGGCATTAACAGTGGCTTTCAACTTTGAAGGTGCATGAGCAAAATCGCGAATGATCATGCAATGTTCGTTCTCAAATAAAGTTTCCAAACGTTTGGCAGTTCCTTTAAATGATTGAATGGCTTTAAAAAACTGTTCATTGCTAACACCGGCACATTGGCAGGCATGCAAAGCAGCCATCATGTTTTGTAAATTATGCGTTCCAAAAAACTTTAAAGGAATTTCTTGTCCGTTATTTTTTAAATAAACAACGCCATTTCTAACTTCAAAATCAGGTGTTAAATAAGGAATTTTTTTTGCTAAAATATTTGATTGTGCTATCAATTTATTTACTTCTTCATCGTTTGCACTGTATATAATACTGCCATTTTGAGGCAATGCCTCCACAAATATTTTAAACTGCTCTACGTAAAATTCAAAAGTTGGAAAAACATTAATATGATCCCAAGCTATGCCGGTAATTATTCCTACATCTCCTTTATAAACATGAAATTTTGGACGTAAATCTAATGCAGAAGTCAAATATTCATCGCCTTCAAAAACTGCAATTTTGGAAGTTTCACTTAATCCAACCATGGTTTCAAAACCTGCCAACATACTTCCTACCAAGTAATCAAATTCAATATTACATTCCTGTAATACATGTAAAATCATAGCTGTAGTGGTAGTTTTTCCGTGGCTTCCTCCAACTATAATTCGTAATTTATCTTTGGTTTGTTCGTACATATATTCAGGAAATGAATATATTTTTATGCCTAATTCTTGTGCTTTTAGCATTTCAGGATTGTCTTTCCTGGCATGCATTCCTAATATGATTGCATCTAAGCCACTATGAATCCTATTTACATCCCAACCCATATTAGTTGGCAATATTCCATATTTAGCAAGCCTTGACGTAGCTGGTTCATATATTTCGTCATCACTACCAGTAATAATGTAACCTTTTTTGTGCAAAGCAATGGCCATGTTATGCATTACCGCCCCACCAATTGATATAAAGTGAATATTCATTTTTGTGTTTTAAAAAGTGGCAATTTATGATTTGAAAATTTCAAATTTTACAATGTTTTATACACAAGTCATTAACTTAAATAAAAAAAAAAGCCACTCGTATAAATTTAAATCAAATTTTATAAAATTATCAAATATTGCATTCAAGAATATTTCAAAAAAAAATATGAGCAACCCAAAAATTCAGAAAAACTATTGTATAGGAATAGTTCCAAATGGCTTTATTTATAATAGAATCATAGAATTTAATAGTAATATTCAATTGGCACATAATTTATCGCAAGATAAAAATTTTATACCAATTATTAAATTGATTGATTCATTTTATTGGGACGAAAAAAATGAGTATTTAATGGTTAACTATTTAAACAAATATGCTAAAAACTCATTATCGTTTGATTTAGAATTTAGTGGATTTGAATTATCTGAAGAGCAAATTTCATTAAAATTATCAGAAAAGGAACAAATTAGTAAATTTCAAAAAAGTTTGGAATACTATATTGAAATACACTCAAAGTTAAAACTTGGAAAAGGATATGATTATATTTTTGATCCAAAACTTTTTTTAAATATTGCACCAGATACGACAAAAAAAAAGAACAAAATTTGGAATGATTTAAAAGAAAACTCTTTCAATATTCATTTTACAGCAGATAAAATTTGCCTATTAAATTTAAAATCAGACAAATGGAATGTTGTAAAAGAATTTGAATTGGAATAAAAAAAAAATATAGAAACCAATTGTCAATAACATAAATAAAATTATATTTGCCCCCAATAAAAATAACCTCATCATGTTTACAAGATTAAAAAGAAAAGACAGAAGAAATAAAACTAGTTCACATTTACGCGTACAACGCATAAAATTGAACACTCAATTAGTAAAAGTAAAATCGCCAAATACTGAGCGTACTGTTATTATTGAAGGATAGTATTTTACTTAAAAATATTAAAAAAAGCCAAAATTTATTAAATTTTGGCTTTTTTTGTTTTTAAAATGAACATTCAGAACATCCATCCATCGTGGCAAAAGCTTTTAGAATTGGAATTGGATAAGCCATATTTTAAAAGAATAGCAAACTCGCTGCTAAACGATGCAGAAAGTGGTAAAATTATTTATCCAAATGAAAATCAAATTTTTGAAGCATTTAATTTAACACCTTTTCACGAAATAAAAGTGGTAATTATAGGACAAGATCCATATCATGGAGAAGGAGAAGCTAATGGTTTATGCTTTTCAGTTAATGAAGGCATAAAAATTCCACCTAGTTTAAGAAATATTTACAAAGAGCTTGAATCAGATATAACCGAATTTGAAAAACCAATTCATGGAAATTTACACAATTGGGCTAAAAAAGGAATTTTGCTACTAAACACAAGCCTTACAGTAGTTAAAGATCAAGCTAATTCACATAGTAAAATTGGCTGGCAACAATTTACCAATAAAATTATTGAAAGTATTTCAAACCAAAATGAAAAAATAGTATTTATACTTTGGGGTAAAAATGCACATGATAAAATGGAATTCATTGACCCAAATAAACATTTTATCATAAAATCTGTTCATCCTTCTCCCCTATCTGCTTCTAGGGGATTTTTTGGAAGCAAACCATTTTCCAAAACCAACGATTATTTAATAGCAAATAATAAAAGTCCCATCGATTGGAATTTATAGAACTGATTAAAATTGCACTTGAAAATATTGAACTTGTAACCTTACATTTGTAGTACAAATGAAATATATTTTAATCGTTTTAGTTTTCCTCTTTTCTTTATCGTGTGCATTTCCTCATTACCCAAAAAAATACGAAAAACTAGCCGTTTTTAGTAATGATACGGTAAAAGATATTTCAATAAATGTATTACCTAATAATCAACTTAAAATACAATATTTGGGCTGTGGAAATCTATTGATTAAGCATAAAAATGAAAGTATTTTATTGGATCCATTTTTTTCAAATAATCCTAGTATAAAAACAAGTTTAGGGAAAATAAAATTTAACCCAATTTATTTCAAAAAAGGAAGTTCATTTATCCATAAATTTGGCACTAATTTTAAAGACATTAGTACAGTTTTTATAACTCATTCGCATTATGACCATTTACTGGATTTAGCCTATTTATTGGATAAGGATTCATTAAATGATTTAGTTAAAATATATGCCGATGAATCGACAAGAACAGTAATTCAGCATTTTATAAAAAAAACCTCTTTTTTAAATGCTGATAGTTTTGTATTTAAAAATAATGAAATTCCAAAATGGATTTATATAAATAGTGAAATGAGAATGCTAATCATTCCATCAAGTCATGCGCCACATTTAGGAAAACTGCATTTTATGAAGGGAAATACTGACAGTTTATATTTTAAAAATTTTACCAATTCAACTCAAAAAATTAGTGCAAACCAATTCAAAGAAGGCCATACTTTTGCTTTTATTTTAGATATTTTACAAGCAGACACTATTGCTTTTAGGGTTTTAATAAAAGGCGCAGGCTGTAAAATTAATAATGGAAGAATAAGCGATGAAATTTTAAAGGAACATGGAATTGATTTGGCTGTAATGCAAATTGCATCAGCTAATTATACTGATTGTTATCCTCAGAATTTATTAGCTCAAATAAAACCTAAGCAAGTATTAATTACACATTGGGAAGATTTTTTTAGACCATATGCACCCAATAAAATCAAAACTGTAAGAGCTACTAATTTTGCTTATTTTTTCAAAAAAATAAAAACTATTGAAGGGGTTTGGCCAGTTAAAAAACTATCAGATCAGTTTTATATGCCTAAACCAGGCACTATGGTGATTTATGAATTCTAATTGTATTTAAAAGGAACAATTAATTGAAATTCTGGAATTTCAACGTCAAATTCTTTCCCATCAAATTGGCGTTGCATGGTATAAAAACCACTCATTTTACCAAATTCGCTGTGTAAAGCACAACCTGAAATATAGGTATATTTTTCGTTTGGCTCTAATATGGGTTGTTGTCCTACAACTCCTTCCCCATTCACTTCACTAAAACCTGAAAACGAATCAACAATATCCCAATGCCTGCTAATTAATTTTAAAGTGTATTCGCCTTTGTTTTCAATGGTTACACGGTAAGCAAACATGTGATTACCTTCTGTATTATTCACCTTATCGTTTTGATAAAATGTTTCTACACTTATTTTTACATCATTTGAAATGGCTACTGGCATATATTTACAATGGTAACGATTATTTTTATAAAATTGTTTTAAAGTTGAAAATTTGACTTATTTAGTCTAATCAATTTCTTTTCTATCTATTAAGTATAATAACTATTTATTTTTCAATTTTATAATTTCTTCTTTTAGCAAATCAATTTCAGTTTTCAGTTTATCACTTTCTTCTTTTTGTTTGGCTGATTCACTATTACTATCGGCATAATAATAAAAGTTTCCAAATACAATTCCACCTTGACTATAATTGGGTGTATTGTTAATTTGAAAAGTTTCAGGTAAAAATTCATGAATTGGAATATCTAATAATTTTGAATACCTGCTTAACTCTTCTAAATCTAAGCTTGTCTCATTTCTTTCAAGCCTTGCATATGCAGATGTGGAAAGCCCAAGTAGTTCAGACATTTGTTCTTGAGTAAGCTTCTTTTCAATTTTTACAGTGCTTAGCTTGTTTCCAACTCTTAGTTTCATATTTATTGTGGTTAATTATATTCGAATTGCGGTTTTTAAATGATATGATTAAAGTATAAGTTTGACTTTAATCTATTTACAAACATAAAATAATTAAGTTATGAAAAAACTAATTTTATCGTGTTGCATATTTTTTGCAACTTATTACAATACTTTTGCACAGCTAAAAGTACTTAGCAATGGAAACGTTGGTATTAACAATAGTACTCCTGCTTATAGATTAGATATTGAAGGAACAGGTAGATTTAGTAATTGGACTGATGTAATGATTGATTGGACGGGTGATTGGACTGGGTCATGTATATATCCTCAGTATGATTTATATTTACAATTAGGAAAAAGTAAACAACGATTAAATTGTGTTTACACTCAATTCCTGAGAGCAAATAACATAGTAAATTTAAGTGATGATAGTATTAAAACCAATAAGCGTAGTATTGATAACCCATTGTCAATTATTAATGGTCTGCAAGGTAAAAAATTCAACTATACAACAGATTATTTATCTGCAGCACCAGATTCACTTTACCAACACCACCAAATGACTAGAGACCAATATGGTTTTATGGCTCGCGAAGTATTAAATGTTTTGCCAGAAATTGTAACTTACGATTCGTCTGCTGCACTATATGGAGTAAATTATATACAAATAATACCTATTTTAACCGAAGCAATTAAAGCCCAACAAAGTTCTATTACTGGCTTACAAAACCAAATAACACAATTAGCGCAAACTGTTACCGAACTTCAAAATTGTTGTAATAATGCTGCTGGTAAAATTCAACAAAAAAGAAATGAAGATACATACAACTTTCAAAACATGGATGAAACTAATTTGAATAAAAAATCGAATTTAGCCGCTTTGTATCAAAATAATCCTAACCCTTTTAACGACAAAACAGAGATTAAATTTTACTTGCCTACTTTAGCTAAAAATGTAAAAATAATTGTTTATAATTTAAACGGACAACAGCTATTAGCTAATACGATAAATAATAATGGACAAGGATTACAATCGGTATTTATAGATGGTGGTGGGCTAGCAGCAGGGTCATACTATTATACTTTATTGGTTGATAACGTAGAAATTGACACTAAGA
>CAIUQQ010000131.1 GCA_903901345.1 uncultured Bacteroidota bacterium
ATGCGGAATAATTAACTTGTGAATTGATTGATTTGTTAATAAAAAAGTGCGAAGTTCGGAGTGAACAAAAATGCGGAATTTTAATTACTTATAAATTATCTGATTTGCGTTCTAATTCAGCTTCTTTTTCTTCCAATTTACGCTCAATTTCTGCTTGTTTTTTCTCCACTTTTTCTTCAATTTCCCTTTGTTTATAATCCCAATTTCCATAATCACTAAGTTTATCAATATTGAACCAATATTGAGTTGGATTTTCTTTCTTTCTAATAAATCCAAAAGCTTGTTGGGCGGTTTTATTGACGTAAAAAAGGCTTTTAGCTTTCAAATAAATTTTCACTTTTGCTTTTTGAAAAACAAATGGATATGATTTTGGGACAAAATAATGACTTGGAAAAATCAATGAGTCGTTTTTTATTTGGTAATCAATTTTTATAACTTGTATATTTCCCGAATCGGTTAGGTTTTTATTTCCAATATAAAACTTTGAAATACTAAAATTAGAAGAATCTTCTAGCGTTTCATTTATATCATACTCAATAGGAACAAACCTACCACTATCGCAAATTTGGATTTTAAAACCATTTAATTGCAAATAATTCACCTGTTTATTGGTAGTAATTTCATTTATAATTATGTGTAATGAATCTTTATTGCTCAATATTTGGGTTTCAACTTCTGTGTTTTCTATTTGATTAATATATTTGGGAATTGTGTTTATTCCGCTATAAATCAATAATCCAATACCAATAAAAAACAAAATTACTAAGCCCATTGCAGCATATTTAAAGCTAATAGTTGATTTAAAAACAAACTTGGCAACTACAGCCAATAAAAAAATAATTGGTGTAATAAAGCACAATAAGAAACCAGTAATTATTAAATTGAAATTTGGATCAAATGGAATGGCTGATTGAATAAAATCAAAGATATCCAAATCGCTTTCCATATTTATAATTGCAGCAGAAAAGAAGAATGAAACAATAATAATTCCTAGTAAAATAGTGGAAATTCCTGCAATAATTATTTTAAAAATATTCCTAATTCCGTCTAATTGAGCATTGTTTTGTTCAACATAATTTAAGTTGTTATTTAACTTTACACTTTGTATGTTATTACTGGCTTTTGGAATTGTTATCCATGCTATTATGTAAATTAAAATTGCTGATCCCCATAAAAATATTCCAGCAAAAAACGCCAATCTTACCACCCAAATTTCTATTCCAAAATGTAATGCCAATCCACTACAAACCCCTCCTATTGCCTTTGTTTCTTTGTTTCTATAAAGTTTATGGATATTGTTATTTTCGTTTTTTAAAATCAAATCAGCATCTATTCCAGTGGCTATAGGAATTACAATCCATAAAACCAAATAAGCTAATATTCCTGTTCCAAAAAAGAAAAATGCCAATACAAAAGCTATTCTTACAAAGCTAGTATCTACGTTTAAATAATTAGCAATTCCACTACAAACACCACCCAAACTTTGATTAAAAGGATTTCTGCGCAACTTCGGTTTTGTTAAAGTGTTTTGATTGTTTGCTTGGTAATTGTTTGAATGATTACTTTCCGTGTTTTCTGCTTTATGGCTATTGCTTAATTCGTTTACCGTTCCTAGTGTTTTTACCACTTCATTAATATGACTTGCGTTCACTGTTTCTGAATTGGTAGCCGCTAATTGAATAGTAAGCAATTCAGCAATTCTAGCTTCTATATCAAACAAAATATCTGGC
Source organism: uncultured Bacteroidota bacterium (assembly GCA_903901345.1). Lineage (GTDB taxonomy): Bacteria > Bacteroidota > Bacteroidia > UKL13-3 > UKL13-3 > JAAFJM01. The sequence continues at coordinate 1,731 of CAIUQQ010000131.1, forward strand.
TCTGATTTAAAGGCAACTTTTAAATCAGAAAAATAATTATTCAATATATTATAAGCATCGTTATTTAAAGTGAATGTTGTTTTGTTTAAAATTATTTTTATAGACTGTATCATATTTTTTTTCTTTTAATTTTTTGTAATTGTATTTACTGAACTCACTAAATCATTCCACGATTGGCTGATTTCATTTAAAAACTGCTGCCCATTTTTTGTCAGCTGGTAATATTTCCGTGGTGGCCCACTGTTACTTTCAAACCAGTTATAATTAAGTAACTCCTCGTTCTTAAGTCTTGTTAGTAAAGGATATAAAGTTCCTTCTACTACTATTAAATTTGCTTTTTTTAGTTCTATGATGATGTCGCTGGCATAAGCTTCTCCCCTACTTATTATGGTAAGAATACAGAATTCCAATACTCCTTTTTTCATTTGCGCCTTACTATTTTCAATATCCATTTTGAATAAATTACCCAACAAAATTAATTATATTTTAGTACTATGCAATACATAGTATCATTTAGTTTTACCATTTAATTTAAAATTATTCCTTTAAAATTATTTCTAAACAATCACAATTAAAAAATTGCTGTAAATCAAGAATAAAACGAAAAAAAATTTCAGAAAAAATTGTTTTTTTACTTTAATAGATATTGTTAATTTGCCGAAAAGAAATTTACAACAAATGATATTAATTGCAGATAGTGGTTCAACTAAAACCGATTGGGTAATCATCAATAAAGATGGCTCAAACATGATGATGTTTCATACCATAGGATATAATCCATATTTTATTGATAGTGAAGCTATTTTTTATTCTTTAAGTGAAAATTTACTAAAGGATTTGGATGGAACTTCTATTACAGAAGTATATTTTTATGGAGCAGGTTGTTCTACTCCCGAAAAAAAGGAAATTGTAAGAAAAGCATTGACAAGAAGCTTTCCAAAAGTTTCAAATATTTTTGTTGCCCATGATTTATTAGCATCAGCAAGGGCTTTATTAGGAAAAAATAAAGGGTTTGCCGCTATATTAGGAACAGGAACTAACTCATGTATTTATGACGGTAATGATGTGATTAATAATATTGATTCGCTTGGATATTTAATGGGTGATGAAGGTAGCGGAAGTTATATTGGTAAGAAATTATTACGCGATTTTATGCGTGGAAACTTACAGCCTGAATTACAAATGCGCTTTAAAGAACGTTTTCAAATTGAAGACAATGAGCAAATTTTTACCACGTTATATAATACCCAATTTCCTAATAGGTATTTAGCTAGTTTTTGCAAATTTGCCGATGAATATGTTACACATCCATATATTAAAAATAAGGTTAGAGATGGCTTTAGAGATTTCTTTAAAAATTTAGTTAGCAAATACCCAAATTACAAAGATTATACTTTCAATTGTGTTGGTTCTGTTGGATTTGTATTTAAAGATATTTTGGAAGAAGTAGCTTTAAGTTACGATATGAAAATAGGAAAAGTTATCAAATCGCCCATGGATGATTTGATTCAATTCCATTTGAATGAAGGTAAATAATAAAATTTAAAACATAAAAAAAGCTGCAATATATTGCAGCTTTTTTTATGTTTTAAAAGTTTGGTTTGATTGATTTTTCAGCAAAATAATCAAGTATATAATTTACAGCATCATCGGCTGTATCTACTAATTTAAACATTTCTAAATCCTTTAAATGGATATTTCCTTCTTGTTCTCCCATTACATTTTTCATCCAGTCAATTAAGCCGCCCCAATAATCGGTTCCAACCAAAACAATTGGAAACTGAGCCACTTTTTGCGTTTGAATTAATGTGAGTGCTTCAAACAACTCGTCCATGGTTCCAAAACCGCCTGGCATGGCTACAAATCCTTGTGCATACTTCATAAACATTACTTTGCGTACAAAGAAATAATCGAAATTTATGCTTTTATTTCTATCAATGTATTTATTATTAAACTGTTCAAATGGTAGTTCAATATTCAATCCAACCGATATTCCACCAGCTTCATATGCGCCTTTATTTCCGGCTTCCATAATTCCAGGGCCACCACCAGTAATAACACCAAATCCTGCAGTAACTAATTTAGCTGCTATTTCCTCCGCTAATATATAATATTTGCTATCGTTTTTAGTTCTTGCTGATCCAAATACAGATACGCAAGGGCCTATTTTACTCATTTTCTCAAAGCCTTCTACAAACTCCGCCATTATTTTAAAAGTAGCCCAGCTATCAGTAGTTTTTATTACTGGCCAATCTTTTTTCTCAAATGCTTTGGCAATTCTTTTTTCGTTTTCCGTCATTCTCTAATTCTTTAGTTAAATATCTCTTTTAAAACCGCTTGAATGGTTTTCCCATCCGCTTTTCCTGCCAATGCTTTCATTGCTAAAGGCATAATTTTACCTACTTCAGCTATACTTGTAGCGCCTACTTCTGTAACTATATTTTGTAATATTACTTTTATTTCAGCTTCATCCATTTGTTTTGGTAAATAACGTTCCAAAACCATCAGTTCTTCTTTTTCTTTTTCTGCTAATTCTGCTCTTCCATTTTGCAAAAAAATATCTAAACTTTCTTTGCGTTGCTTAGCTAGTTTTTGAAAAGTTTTTAAAGCCACTTCATCACTTAATTTACCATCTTGGCTTGCTCCTTTTTCGCTTGCAGCTATTAATAACGAACTTTTTACAGCACGTAATGTTCTTAAACTTATTTCATCTTTTGCCTTCATGGCAACTATAATATCGCTATTAACTTGTTCTTGTAAACTCATATTTTTATAATTTATAATGTTCGAATATAATTTATATTTACCTTTTTTTTATATTATGGAATTACTAATCCCATTTCAACAAAAAAGGTCGAATCAAATAAATGAAACGACCTGATTATGTTAAAATTTTATACTATTCTTCTATCACAATAACTTTAGTCATTGCATCACCTTGACGAATGGCATCAATCACTTCTAAGCCTTCTACCACTTTACCAAAGCAAGTGTGGTTTCTGTCTAAATGCGCAGTATTGTTACGGCTATGGCAAACAAAAAACTGTGAACCACCAGTATTTCTACCCGCGTGAGCCATTGATAAAACACCTCTATCGTGGTATTGGTTTCCACCTGTTAACTCACAATCAATTTTGTAACCTGGGCCACCAGCACCAGTTCCAGTTGGATCGCCTCCTTGAATTACAAAATCAGGAATTACTCTGTGAAAAGTAACGCCATTATAATAACCTTGCTCTACTAATTTTAAAAAATTAGCAACAGTGTTTGGAGCATCTTGCTCAAATAATTCAATCTTCATTACACCTTTATCGGTGTGTATTTCTACTTTTTTCATAGTTTATTAGTTGATAGTTGATAGTTGATAGTTGATAGAAATTGGTAATTAGTTTTGCCCGTTTTAATAAAATTTTTGATTGTTAAATTGATTTTATCCATCAACTGTCAACCAACAACTGACAACTAATATCCAAATATTTCCTTCATTTTAGCATCCAAAGCATCACCGCGAAGTTTGGTAGCAATAATTTTTCCTTCTTTGTCTATTAGCACGGTATGGGGAATTGATTCAAAATTATATATTTTCAATAAAGGCGTATTCCATTGTAACAAATCGCTTACATGATACCAAGTTAGCTTGTCGGCATTAATGGCAGCTACCCATTTTTCACGGTTGTTATCCAAACTTACTCCTAATATTTCAAAACCTTTGTCGTGGTATTTATTATACATAGCCACCACTCTTGGATTGTCTTTTCTGCAAGGCCCGCACCAACTTGCCCAAAAATCAATCATAACAATTTTACCACGTAAGCTGCTTAAAGCAAATTCTTTTCCATAAGGATCATTTAGTTTAATTTCTGGAGCTAAACTTCCTGCAGCAGTATTTGCCATACTTTGCACTCTATTGTGCAATACCAGTGCATATTTTGAGTTTTGGTATTTGGTAAATAATTTTTTATCAATTGCATTTAAAAATGCAAAATCCGCTTCTGGCATCATAAAGTTTGCTGCAAAAAATGGTACTATATTATTCATTTTCTCTGTTGCATTTCTCAATTGAACTTCATTGTTTCTAGTAATGCTATCAAACTCTTTTCTTATCCTTTCTTGTTCAGCTACTGGAGGCATTTCTTTACCATAAATAGCACCATATTTTTCCTCTAATTTACGTAACTCTACAGAGCTATTGGCATTGATAGCCATTAGTTTTTTAATATCGCTGCTTTCCACAGAATTTTTTACCGTATAATTGTCAATATTATCAGCGTCAATGCTTAACTCAATATTGCTATTGCTATCAACCATGGTAATGATATCGCCTTTTGGCAAGCGAATGATACAAAAAGTTTGTTGGCTTACTTTTCCATTTAATTCAAAAGTTCCGTCTTCCAAAATCACAGAACTATCTAATAATAATAAACCTGTATTGGTAATTTCTTGAATATTAATACTGCCTTTGGCATTTTTTATTACACCAGTAACAGAAAATCCGCTTTTAGTAGGATTGTCTTTATTAATTGAATTTCCACAGGCAATAAAGCTGCTTAATAATAAAATAAAAAATATGTTTTTCATGTTTTTGTTATTGTTTATCTAATGATTCTTTTACTAATTTATTAGCTATTTTAGGATCTGCTTTTCCTTTGCTTAACTTCATTACATCGCCCATAAACATGCCTACTAAACTCTGTTTACCAGCTTTGTATTCAGCTACTTTTGCAGGATTAGCGGCTATTGCTTCATCAATCCATTTTTGTAATTCATCGCTGTTACTTTCTTGAATTAAGTTCAGTTGCTTTGCAATGCTTTCAGCGCTTTCATTTGTATTTTCTACCATCGATAAAAATACTTTTTGAGCAGCCGAGCTACTTACTTTTCCATCATCAATTAAAGCAATGATTTCAGCAATTTGTTTTGGTTTTAAAATAAAATCGTCAATATTAACAGCTTGTTCGTTCAAATAACCTTTAACTGCAGTCATTAACCAATTTGCAGCAGCTTTGGTGTTTTTGGTAAACTGTAGAATTTGTTCAAAATATGCTGCTACTTCTTTGCTTTCGGTAAGCACATGGGCATCATAATCATTTAATCCTAATTCTTTGGTATATTTTTCAAACAATGCTTTTGGTAAAGCAGGCATTTGTGTTTTTATTTCATCTACAAACTTTTGTGTAACGCGCAAAGGTGGTAAATCTGGCTCTGGAAAATAGCGGTAATCTGCCGCGCCTTCTTTGCTACGCAAGGTAATAGTAATTCCTTTTTGCGCATCAAAAGTACGTGTTTCTTGAACAATGGTTTCACCGGCTTCTATGGCCTCAATTTGGCGTTTTACTTCAAAATCAATCGAGCGTTCCACATTCTTGAACGAGTTCATGTTTTTTACTTCCACCTTGGTTCCAAACACTTTGCTACCTTTTAACATGACAGAAACATTGGCATCGCAACGCAAACTTCCTTCTTCCATGTTTCCATCACAAATGTCAAGGTATTTAACTAATTTTTTTATTTCTGTTAAATATTGGTAAGCTTCTTCCCCTGTTTTTATGTCTGGCTCCGATACTATTTCAATTAAAGGAACTCCCGCACGATTTAGGTCAATTAAGGTATCGTACACATCTTGGTCGTGCATACTTTTACCTGAATCTTCTTCCATGTGAATTCTGGTAATTCCAATCTTTTTAGCAGGTTTATCTTTTAGTTTTATTTCCAAAAATCCATCGGTACAAATGGGAGTTTTGTCTTGCGTAATTTGATATCCTTTAGGCAAATCGGCATAAAAATAGTTTTTACGTGCATAATGTTGCCATTCGGCAATATGGCAATTACAAGCCAATCCCATTTTTACAGCATATTTTACTACTTCTAAATTATGTTTGGGTAATGTTCCCGGATGACCTAAACTTATAGGGCTAACTTGTGTATTTGGATGAGATCCATATTCATATTCATCGGCACAATATGCTTTACTTTTAGTAAGCATTTGTGTGTGAACTTCAAGTCCTATAACGGTTTCGTATTTGTCGTAAATTGATTCGCTCATTTTTTCAGGAGCGCAAAATAAGGTTTTTTGTTTAATTGAAATATTAGAAAATCAACTATTTTTTAAATTTCCAGCAATTGCTCCCTATTTGAATAGTTTTAATACTCTTATTTACTGATATAATAAGTTAAACGCAAGTCGGTAAAATTAGGTACAGTGGTGTGGGTAAGCACACTAAACCCTATTGAAAAGTGAGCAGGTGTGTAGTAACTTACCCCTATTCTTTGGTATAAAGTATTAAAATATTTTGTATCGTTGAATAGGTAATAACCCAATTGCTGGTTTACAGAAAATTTGCCAAACAAAAATTCATGACCAACGAGTAATCCTAAACGCATGCTGCTTTTATTTAGTTGATCTCTTTGTAATCGTGCTTGGGTAACTTGGTCGGCTATTATTTCTATTCCACCAGTTAAGGCATTTATGCTGCTTATTTGTTTGCTATAATTTGCCATAGCACCAAAAATAAAACACCTCACAGATTCATTAACTCCTATGTTTTTATTGCTTGCATATAAACCAAAATCCAATCTATCTTTCAGTACAAGTTTCTTTGGTTTTCTGGTAAATTTCTCTAATCGATTGTCTATTGGATTATAGCTCAATCTTAAATTAAGTGCAGCCATATTTATTCCTTTATTGGGTTCCTGCGTGCCACCATTTGAAATATGAATAAACTTAGCCAACATGCTCAATTGAAAGTTTTTATTCAATGGATACTCCAATCCTGCTCCAATGGCCAAATATGCACTAACGGGCAAACTGTAATATGAATTAGCTGCATTATTATCCTTGTTATATGGGTTACTTAAAAACGTTAAACCTAAGTTTGCGCTTCCAATAAATTTTAACTTTTTACCTAATTTTACTTGAGGTTCAAAAACATAAAACAACGCCAAGGATTCTCCCAATAATGCATTGTTATAATTAAAATAATTTACACCTATTCCAGCGTTTAAATAACAACTGTTTTGCTGCCAACTTTTTTCATCTCTCAGCTGTTTGGTATATTGTAATTCTATGCCAGTGGGATAGGAAACATTTAAATCATTTGCGCTTTTATTAAGTTTAAAAGTGCTGGTAGCGTGAAAACTAGCAGTAATATAAGGTAATTTAGCTTGATTGTTTTTTGTTTGCGCATTTACCCAAAATGGCCATGCAATTATTAAATAGCAAAACCAATGTTTTAAACCATTGGTGCAGCTCATCACTGTTGTTTTCTTATTGACCATCCATTTTTTTAGTTGCTGTGCAAATAATTATCATTTCAAACGCAATGTAATTTTATCGGTTAATTTAAAAAAGAAAAACTATCATTTACAATGCATCTACATCTATTTGAACAATCAATTGTCGGTATAATTTGTTTTCGTAAAGCTTTAATATTTGTTGTTTAATGAACTTCTTTAACGAAACTAAGCGGGTATCATTCCTATCTATTTTTATCAAAAACTCTTTGATATAATAATTCCGTATTCTGCTTACATACGGATTTGCAGGCCCTAATAAATTATCGCCAAAAGCGGTAAATAATAGTAAATGCAATTGGTTGGCAGCATCTTCACTGATTTTATATTCTTTATGGCGCAAACTAATTTTTATAATCCGGTGAAAAGGTGGAAATAAAAACTGTGCCCTGTCTTGAATTTCTCGGTTATAAAGTGATTCAAAATCATGGTTAATGACCGATAAAATGACTGGATGATTGGGCGAACTGGTTTGAATAACCACACGTCCTTGTTTTTGCCTGCGTCCTCCCCTGCCACTCACTTGTTCCATGAGTTGAAACGCGCGTTCATTGGCCCTAAAATCTGGGAAAAACAAAAGCTGGTCAGCATTAATAATACCTACCAAAGTTACATTATCAAAATCCAAACCTTTAGTTACCATTTGCGTTCCCACCATGATATCGAACTTATGTTCGGCAAAATCTTTTATAATTTGTTCATGCCCGTTTTTGCCTTTTGTACTGTCTTGGTCAAACCTTGAAACCCTGGCATTGGGAAAAAGTATGGCCAATTCATCTTCAATTTTCTCGGTTCCAAATCCTTTAAAACTTAAAGTATTGCTGCCACATGCTGCGCAACTATCGGGTAGTTTTTGGGTAAATCCGCAGTAGTGACATTTGAGTGAATCAATGAATTTGTGGTACGTTAAACTGATATCGCAATTCTGGCATTTAGGAACCCACTGACAGCTGTCGCATTCATATACCGGGCTATATCCTCTGCGGTTCTGGAACAATATTATCTGTTCGTTTTTATCCAGTGCTTGCTTAATTTCATTGACCAAAACTGTGGTAAAATTTCCTTGAATTACCTTCGATTTTCTTTCCTCAGTTATGTTGCCAGTAATAATAACTGGCAATGCAATTTCACCATGTCGCTTATCCAAATTCACCAATCCAAATTTATCTAATTTGGCATTAAAGTAACTTTCAAAACTTGGAGTGGCACTTCCTAAAATGAGCTTTGAATTATATATTTTGCTTAATACAATAGCAGCATCGCGGGCGTGATACCTTGGCGATGGCTCGTTTTGTTTAAAAGTGGTTTCGTGCTCTTCATCTACAATAGTCAAACCTAAATTAGCAAATGGAAGAAAAATGGCACTGCGCGCGCCAATCACTATTTTAATTTCGCCCGATTTTACTTTATTCCAAATTTCAACCCGTTCATTGTCGCCAATTTTAAAGTTAAAAGCTACACATTTTTCACCAAAATACTTTCTTATTCTATGAATAATTTGAGACGTGATAGCTATTTCGGGTAACAGATAAAGAACTTGTTTTCCTTGCGCCATGGCTTGCTCTATCAGTCGAACATACACATGCGTTTTACCACTTGAGGTTACGCCTTTTAAAAGCACTACATCTTTGGTTTTAAAGCTTTCGGTAATTTGCTTATAAGCTTCGGCTTGGTCATTGTTTAGTTCAAATGTTTCAATTTTAGTTTCGTCAAATTGAATTCTATCCACCGCAATTTTAAAGGCTTCAAACACCCCGTTTTTTATTAAGGTTTGCAAAGTAGAAACACTGATATTTCCCTTTTTTACCATATCGGCTTTGAGTACATGCGTTTTGTTTTGTTTAAAATGCAAATACGACAAAAGCGCATTCAATTGTAGTTCCTTTTTTTCTAGTAAATTAAAGAGGATTTTTATGTTTTGTTCATTGTTTTCATAAGCTGGAGTCAACCTAATGCAGCTTACCATTTTCTCCTTGTACTTATCTTGAATTTCTTCGTTGATTAATACTGCTTCTTTAATTACTAAGCTTTTAATGAATGGCAGTACGTTTTTTATATTTAATATTTGCTGAATGTTTTCAACTGAAAGCTCATGCTGAACTGCCAGTGCTTCCATAATTAAATATTCCCTATCATCGAGTTCGGTATTGTTGTCAAAATCGGGATTGGCAATTATTTTACTAGCACTTTGTAACTTTAACATGGCTGGCAATGCTGCTTGCATTACATCGCCCATGTTACACAGGTAATAATCACTTATCCATTGCCAAAACTTTAGCTGTTCTAAGTTTATAATTGGCTCATCGTCTAATATGGAAAGTAAGTATTTGGCTTCGTAATTTTTAGGTGGTGTATTGTGAACTTTTGCAATGATGGCGGCATAAACTTTACTTTTACCAAACTGCACCGACACACGTTTGCCTAATTTTATTTGTTCCACCAAATTATCGGCTACCCTATAAGTAAATAGCTTGGGAACGTATAAAGGCAAAATTACATCAACAAATGTGGCAAAAACTTCAGTCATAAAGGTTGCATTTTAGCAACAAAAAAATAAGTGACAAATATATTTAAATATTTTCCTTTTGTTTAATTTTTCCCGCAGATTACACAGATTTCCGCAGATTTCTTTTTATTTCACTAATTGCAAAGCTAGTGCACGTCTGTGACGTGTTCAAAGCAACAAAAGCGCGATTGCTATCGGACGAGAACATTTTATTTCCCGCAAATAACGCAGATTTTCGCAGATGTTCCCGCACAAATCCGCAGTCAGTTCGAGCGGAGTCGAGAACAT
>CAIUQQ010000132.1 GCA_903901345.1 uncultured Bacteroidota bacterium
GCCATCATAAAAGCAATGGCTGTTCCTAGTGGAATTCCTTTTTGAACCAACACTTCCATAATGGGTAAAACAGCCGCTGAATTGCCATACATTGGCACACCAATAATCACTGCTATCGGCACTGCAAAAGGATTTTCTTTACTGATATATTGTTCAAAAAAATGCGTTGGAATAAATCCATGCATTAAGCCGCCAATGGCAATTCCAATAACAATATACAGTGATACTCCTTTCACAATTACAAAAGCTTCGTGTGCAATGCTAGGAATTCGTTGAATAAAACTTAGTTTTTGTTCTTCCATCATCACGGTTTCTTTTTGATTGTTTTCAAGTATTTTTTTTACCCAATCAGTAAGCAAATTTTCTAGCCCAAGTTTACTTAAAATAAATCCAGCAATCATGGAAATTATAATTCCACTTATAACATAAATAAGCGTAGTTTTTACCCCGAACATTCCAAAAAATATGGCTACAGTTACAGCATCAACTAATGGTGATGAAATTAGAAATGCCAATGTAACGCCCAATGGAATTCCACCTTTTACAAATCCAATGAACAATGGCACTGATGAACAAGAACAAAAAGGAGTGATTGTTCCAAAAAAAGAAGCAACAAAATAATCTAAACCATACCATTTGCGTTTAGTTAAGAATTCTCGAACTTTATCTATTGGAAAATAGGAATTGATGATGCCCATTAAAAAAGTAACAAAAGCTAAAAGAATAAATATTTTGATGGTGTCGAATACAAAAAAATTGAAGGCATCACCTAATTTAGTGCCTTTGGTAATTTGAAAAACTGTATAAATAAACCAGTCGGCAATATGTTGTAACCAATCAAACATATTAGGTTAATCTAATGCTGCTAAAATTTCATTTTCGGTAGGTACTCTTCCTTTTATTTTAACCACTTCATTTACCACCACAGCTGGAGTTGAAAGTACATTGTATTCCATTATTTTTTCAATATCTTCTACTTTTTCAACTGTAGCCTCAATATTGTTTTTAACTATAGTTTCTCTAACGGCTTCTTCTGTTAATTTGCATTTAGTGCAGCCCGTTCCAAGTATTTTTATATGTATCATTTCGAATGAAATTTATTAAATCAAAGTTCGTTCTAATATATTGTTCGTAAAATGACGAACATCAATTGCAAAAAAAACTTTTAAGTTAAAAATTAATTCAATAGAAGATTTAATGAATCACTTTTTTATTCAATCAAGTGTATTTTATTTCTACCCAAAACCACTAATTTTTGTTCTTCCATTTGCTTAAGTAATCTTGAAACTACTACGCGTGCGGTGCCTAATTCATTGGCTAGTTGTTCATGAGTAATGTATAAAGTATGTGCTTTTGTTAATTCACATTTTTTTTTGATGAAGTTCAATAAACGTTCATCCATTTTGGTAAAAGCAACTGCATTTACAACTTCTAGTAACTCCTCAAATCGTTTGTGGTATAACCTAAAAATATAATCTAACCATTCGGGATATTCTTTGATTAATAAGGTAACTTTATCAATAGGAATAAATAGAATTTCTGTTGGTTCTTCCGCCACTGCTTTTACTTTGCTGGTATCGTTATGTATACCACCTAAAAACGACATGATACAACTTTCGCCAGCTTTGATATAATACAAAAGAATCTCTCTTCCGTCATCATCTGTTCGCATTACTTTTATATTACCTCTGGTAACAATTGGAATGGCTTTTATAAATGCATTTTCATTTAAAATAATATCACCTTCGGCAAAAGTTTTTATAAAACCGTAATCTTTTAGCTTCTCTTTTACTTCGGGCAGCGATTTGAATTCAATTAAATTGTCTAATTCCATTTGGCGAATTTACTATTTGAAACTTTTTTATTTAAAAAAAAATATTTTAAGCAAACTAAATAAAACATATCTTTTGTTTTATTTAATTGATACTAAATTATAACACAAATTTTTTTTGAACCACATAGAAACATAGAAAACATAGCTTTTGTTCTATGTTTACAAAGAGTATATGTGGTTCAATTATTTGTATAAAAAACCACAAAGAAACATAGAATACACAGCCTTGTTCCTATGTTTTCTATGTACCTATATGGTTCAAGAATTGAGTTTAATTTTCCCTGCTTATTTCGCAAATAAAGCTGAACAAATTCAGTTTGCAAACTATGTTGTCTATGTTATCTATGTGGTTCAATTTTTTTCAAAATTAAGTATTCGGATTTCGAATTTTATTTTTCGAATTTCGAATTATAGCTGCTCAAAATGCGCAGTAAAATGGCGCAATAATTTTGGTTCTTTTGTGATTTTATATCCTCTCACATTGGCTTTATTTTTAATTAATTCATCAAAAACTTCCACTACATAATCAATATGACTTTGGGTATAAACTCGTCTTGGAATAGCTAACCTAACCAAATCCATAGCTGCAGGAATAAGTTCACCATTTTCATCGTATTTTCCAAACATAACCGATCCAACTTCTACACTTCTAATGCCACCAATTCGGTATAATTCACAAACCAAAGCTTGTCCAGGATATTCGTTTAAAGGAATATGTTCATACATTTTAGCTGAATCAATATATACTGCATGTCCACCAATTGGAAACATAACGGGAATTCCTTTTTCGCGCATTTTATTACCTAAATATTCTGTGCTTTTTATACGGTAATACAAATAATCCTTATCAAAAACTTCTACTAATCCAATTGCAATTGCTTCCATATCTCGTCCACTTAATCCGCCATAAGTTGAAAATCCTTCTGTAATAATTAATAAATTGGTACAAGCTTCTGCTATTTTTTCATCTTTTAAAGCTATAAATCCGCCCATATTTACCAACGCATCTTTTTTTGCACTCATCACACAACCGTCTGTAAGTGCAAACATTTCTTGAGCTATTTGCTTATAAGTATGGTTTTTGTATTCTTTTTCTCTGTGTTTAATAAAATAGCTATTTTCTGCTATTCGGCAACAATCTAATATAAAAAGCACATTGTATTTTTTGCAAACAACAGCAACATCTTTTGTGTTTTGCATGCTTACTGGTTGTCCGCCACCACTATTATTAGTTACAGTTAAAATTACTGCACCTATATTTTGAGCACCATGTTCAATGATTAACTTCTCTAATTTTATACAATCCAAATTCCCTTTAAAAGGATGGTAAACATCATGATATTTTGCTTCTTCTATTTGAACATCGTAAGCAGTTGCACCGCCAAATTCTATATTTGCTCTTGTTGTATCAAAATGAGTATTGCTAATAAAAACTTTTCCTTTACCTCCCAAATGTCCATATAAAATTCTTTCACCAGCTCTGCCTTGGTGAGTTGGTAAAATATATTCAAAACCGGTTAAATCATGAACGGCATTATAAAAACGTTCCCAACTTTTTGCGCCAGCATATGATTCATCACCACGCATAATTCCCGCCCATTGTTCATTACTCATGGCTGATGTTCCGCTATCAGTTAAAAAATCGATGATTACTTGGTCGCTTTTTAATAAAAAAGTATTGAAATGTGCAGTTTTTAAAAATTCAATACGTTCGCTTTCAGTACTCATTTTAATTGATTCGACCGATTTAATTTTAAATGGTTCAATGATAGTTTTAAACTCCATAATATTTTTTTTCTATAATATTTATAAGAGCAAATAACAATTGAATCAAGTTTTCTTAACATGACACAAGTAACTTGAAATGTTGATTTAGTTCAAGTTGTATATTTAAAGTATTTTCAGGGAAAAGGTTTTTTTTTGAATTTACATAAATTCATCTATAGTTTTAAACACTTCATAACTGTTTAAATATTCTTTGGTGTATTGGTAAGCAAAAAGAAAAATTTCTTCTGCTTTTTGTACTTCAAACATTCCAAATCTACTCATTTCAGGAGGTTCAATGAACAAATCACAAAGATGAACTTTATCGTATACAGTTTTACTCATTGCTAAATGAAAACTTCTATCTAGCATATCTTTTATATGAATATTTTCGGCTTTTATTCCCATTTCATTGCAGTGAACTCCAATAATAATATCACATTTCCCAATAACTGGTTCAACTGGAAAATTGTTTAATATACCACCATCTAAATATAAAGTATCATTCCATTTTATTGGTTCAAATACTAATGGAATACATGATGATGCCAACAATGCTTTTGATAAATTCCCCTCACTAAAAAATTTAGTTTTACCTTTAACAATATCTGTTGCAGTTATACAAATAGGAATTGGCAGTTTTTCAATTAAGTTTGCTTTAAAATGTTTTATAAACACTTTTTCAAAAGCTTGCATGGTAAATAAACCTGTTTTTTTAAATTGAAAATTACTATAACTAAATATTTTACTGTTTATTAATACTTCTATTATTTTTTCAGGAGTATAACCTGCCGAATAAAATGCTGCAATAATAGCACCTGAACTTGTTCCAGAAATAATTGATGGTTCAATATCAATTTCCTCTAATGCTTTTATTGCTCCTAAATGAGCAATACCACGAACACCACCTCCCGATAAAACTAATCCAATTTTTTTCATTGCCAATAAATTTATTCAAAGTTAATGTATATTTACAAAAATAAACCTGATTGTTAAATTATTTTTTTAATATTTAAATTATAAAGCATGTAAATTTAAAAAATAAAAAAA
>CAIUQQ010000133.1 GCA_903901345.1 uncultured Bacteroidota bacterium
GATTTAATTACTAAAAAAGTAGAAAAAACCAGAACTTTTTATGAGGGAATAGATAGCATAATGGTTTATTTAAGATTAGAAAAAGACGAACACAAGGAAAATAAAACAGTGGAAATAAAATTAAATGTAGGCGGAAAAGAAGTTTTTGCAAAAGAAAATAGCAATACTTTTGAAACTGCAGTTGATTTGGTAGTTGATAAAATTATAGCACAAGTAAAAAAACAAAAAGAAAAAACACAAGAAAAAGTTTAAAATCGGAGGCAAATTTTAAAGCCAGCATCAAAAGTGCTGGTTTTTTTATTTAAAAAGTGCTAGATTTTCACTTTTAAAAGCAGTGTTTTTAAAACAAAAAAATAAAAATGTCATTGTTTTTCAATACTTATCGAAAAAAAAACACTTTTTTTTGTAAACCTGTTTGTAATTTGCATAAAAACGCTACATTTGCAGTCCGAAAAAACGAACAAAATAAGTTCTTTACATTTTAAAGTATAATATTTAAGTAAAAAGTAAGGTATTACCAGTATCTTATAAATATATAACTAAAAGCCACTTTAGCTCAGCTGGTAGAGCAACTGATTTGTAATCAGTAGGTCGCTGGTTCGATTCCGGCAAGTGGCTCATTATTATTATACCCTTATAATAATAAGGGGAGATACCAGAGCGGCCAAATGGGACAGACTGTAAATCTGTTGAGAAATCTACGAAGGTTCGAATCCTTCTCTCCCCACCAAAAATATTATAAGCGAGAGTAGCTCAGTTGGTAGAGCGACAGCCTTCCAAGCTGTAGGTCGCGGGTTCGAGCCTCGTCTCTCGCTCTAATAAATTGTTTTATTGAGTGATATCAAAAAAATAAAACAATTTATCTTAAATAGACATTTATTTTGTTTGTTTCGGATTAATAAATTGAGAGTTAAGAAGTTCAATTTGACGAATGTTAAATTTATAAAGAACTACAACATTAAATATAAACAAGCTGTTGTAGCTCAGGGGTAGAGCACTTCCTTGGTAAGGAAGAGGTCGAGAGTTCAATTCTCTTCAACAGCTCAAAAAAAATAAACTAGCTCCATAAGGGGCTTTTGGTGCAATTAAAAACAATAAACTAAAAAAATAAAATCATGGCTAAAGAAAAATTTGACCGTAGTAAACCACACGTAAACATTGGAACTATTGGACACGTAGATCACGGTAAAACTACATTAACAGCTGCTATCACTAAAGTATTAAGTGATGCAGGTTTGTCAGAAGCTCGCTCTTTCGAATCTATCGATTCAGCTCCTGAAGAAAAAGAACGCGGTATTACAATTAATACTGCTCACGTTGAATATTCAACTGCAAATCGTCACTACGCTCACGTAGATTGTCCAGGTCACGCGGATTATGTTAAGAACATGGTTACGGGTGCTGCTCAAATGGATGGTGCTATCCTTGTGGTTGCATCTACAGATGGTCCTATGCCTCAAACTCGCGAACATATTTTGTTAGCTCGTCAGGTTGGTGTTCCTAAAATCGTTGTATTCATGAATAAAGTGGATATGGTTGATGATGCAGAATTATTAGAAATCGTTGAAATGGAAATCCGTGATTTGTTAAACAAATACGAATATCCTGGTGATGAAATTCCAGTTATCCAAGGTTCTGCTTTGGGTGGTTTGAATGGTGATCCAACTTGGGTTGCTAAAATTATGGATTTAATGAATGCAGTAGATTCTTACATTCCAGTTCCTCCTCGTTTAACTGAATTACCTTTCTTAATGCCAGTTGAAGATGTATTCTCAATTACAGGTCGTGGTACAGTTGCTACAGGTCGTATTGAGCGTGGTATTATCAACTCAAACGAAGGTGTTGAAATCATTGGTTTAGGCGCAGAAAAATTAACATCTACTGTTACTGGTGTTGAAATGTTCCGTAAAATTCTTGATAGAGGTGAAGCAGGTGATAACGTAGGTTTATTATTACGTGGTGTTGATAAAGAAGCTATCCGTAGAGGAATGGTTATTTGCAAGCCAGGTTCAGTAATGCCTCACACTGAATTCAAAGCTGAAATTTATGTATTATCAAAAGACGAAGGTGGACGTCACACTCCATTTTTTAACAAATACCGTCCTCAATTCTATTTCCGTACAACAGATGTTACAGGTGAAGTAGTTTTACCTGAAGGAATGGAAATGGTTATGCCTGGTGATAACGTTACTATTACTGTAAAATTAATCAACCCAATCGCAATGGAAAAAAACTTACGTTTTGCTATTCGTGAAGGTGGTCGTACAGTAGGTGCTGGTCAGGTTACTGAAATATTGAAATAATATTTTTTATTATATTTACAATTGAATTTTGGGTAGAACTTGTTTCTGCCCAAAATTTATTGTCTTTATACATTTTGAAATTTAGGAGTGTAGTTCAAGGGTAGAATGTCGGTCTCCAAAACCGCTGATGGGAGTTCGAATCTCTCCACTCCTGCTAAATATTAAAGTGATAACAAGTAATATTGTAAACACAAAAAACTATGAATAAAATTAAAGAATACGTAAAATTATCATACGATGAATTAATGAATAAGGTAACTTGGCCTACTTGGGGAGAGTTACAAGAAAGTACTATTATTGTTATGATAGCTGCTTTATTAATTGCATTTGTAATTTTCATCATGGATTTAATTAGTAATGGCGGTTTAGGATTTTTTTACCAAATATTTAAGTAAACAAATCAAGAAATGATACAAGAACAATATAAATGGTATGTAGCCAGAGCAATTACCGGACAAGAAAAGAAGGTAAAAGCTCAAATAGAAATTGAGCTTGAAAGAGCAGGTTTAAGTGTTCATGTACCACAAATATTAATTCCAACTGAAAAGGTATATACAGTAAAAAATGGTAAAAAAATAGCTAAAGAAAAAGCATATTTACCGGGATATATATTAATACAAGCTGAGTTAGTTGGGGAAGTTGGTCACACTATTGAATCAATTAACGGAATAGTTGGTTTTTTAGGTGGTAAATCTACACCTGTTCCTTTACGTCAATCAGAAGTTGCCCGTATTTTAGGAAATGTAGATGCAATAGGTGAACAAGGAGAAGTAATGGATGAACCATTTATAGTTGGTGAAACTGTTAAAGTAATAGATGGACCATTTAGCGGTTTTGATGGTGTGATTGAAGAAGTTAGTGAAGAGAAAAAGAAACTAAAAGTAATGGTGAAAATATTTGGAAGAAGAACTCCATTAGAGTTAAACTTTGTTCAAGTAGAAAAAGAAAAGTAAAATAACTGCTTTAAGTTAAAAAATATTATTGATGCTGCTTTCCACGATCAAAAATATAGATTAACAAAAAAAGTAATTTTTATAAATAAACAAAATGGCAAAAGAATTAGTAGGATATGTAAAATTGCAGGTAAAAGGCGGAAGCGCTAACCCTGCACCCCCAATTGGACCTGCATTAGGTTCAAAAGGTATAAATATCATGGAGTTTTGCAAGCAATTTAATGCTCGTACCCAAGATAGACCTGGTAAAATATTACCAGTTGTAATTTCATTTTATAGTGATAAGTCTTTTGACTTTATTATTAAAACACCTCCAGTAGCCTCTCAATTGCTGGATGCTGCAAAAATCAAAAGTGGTTCTGCTGAATCTAACCGTAAGAAAGTTGGTTCAGTAACTTGGGATCAAGTACGTGATATAGCAGCAGATAAAATGCAAGATATGAACTGCTTTAAAGTAGAATCAGCCATGAAAATGGTAGCAGGTTCAGCTCGCTCTATGGGCATTACCGTTACGGGTGATAGTCCATTTTAAATTAATTTTTAGAAAGTAAAACAATGGCAAGGATCAGCAAAAAAAGAAAAGAAGTTCTCAAGAAAATTGAGATAAACAAAAAATACACTTTGTCTGACGCGTCAAAATTAGTTAAAGAAATTTCTTATACTAAATTTGATTCATCTGTAGATATTGATGTACGCTTGGGAGTTGACCCTAAAAAAGCCAATCAAATGGTACGCGGTGTGGTAAGTTTACCTCACGGCACTGGAAAAGACGTTCGTGTATTAGCATTAGTACCTCCTGACAAGGAAGCTGAAGCACGCGAAGCTGGAGCAGACCATGTAGGTTTGGATGAATACATCCAAAAGATTGAGCAAGGATGGGTTGACATTGATATTATTGTAACAATGCCTTCGGTAATGGCTAAATTAGGTAAACTAGGTAGAATACTTGGACCTCGTAATTTAATGCCAAATCCTAAATCAGGTACAGTTACTATGGAAATTGGTAAAGCTGTTAAAGAAGTAAAAGCTGGTAAAATTGATTTTAAAGTTGATAAAGAAGGAGCAATCCACGCATCAATTGGTAAATCATCAATGGAACCACAAAAATTATTTGAAAATGCAGTTGAATTAATTTCAGCAATTAACAAACTAAAACCATCGGCAGCAAAAGGAACATACTTAAAAGGCGTAAGCTTAAGTAGTACCATGAGCCCTGGTCTTTCAGTAGATACTAAATCAATTCCTGGAATTTAATTTTATAAAACAACAGTTATGACAAAACACGAAAAAAATGAAGTGATAGATAACTTGGCTGGTTTATTTAACGAGTTTAAGAATATTTATGTAACTAATGTAGCTAGTTTAAATGCTAAACAAACAAGCCTATTACGCGGTGAACTTTATAAATCAGGTATTACTTTGCAAATTGCAAAAAATACATTGATTGAAAAAGCGATGGAACGCAGTGGTAGAGATTTTGGTAAATTAAGTGAAACCTTAGTTGGAAATACTGCACTTATGTTTTGCCACGAAATGAAAGAGCCTGCAAAGGCAATTAAAGCATTCCGTAAAAAAACAGCAATTCCTTATTTAAAAGGTGCAGCTATTGACGTTGATATATTTATTGGCGACAATCAATTAGATACATTAATGGCTCTTAAAACTAAAAATGAGCTTATTGGTG
Source organism: uncultured Bacteroidota bacterium (assembly GCA_903901345.1). Classification (GTDB taxonomy): domain Bacteria; phylum Bacteroidota; class Bacteroidia; order UKL13-3; family UKL13-3; genus JAAFJM01. The sequence continues at coordinate 4,941 of CAIUQQ010000133.1, forward strand.
AAATCATTGGTTTATTACAAAGTCCAGCTAAAAATGTTATTGGTGCATTACAAGCTTCAGGCGGAGGAAAAATTGCAGGCTTAGTAAAAACGTTATCTGAGCGTCCTGAATAATTCAGAATTAAATAAATTTATTAATCAAAAAAAACAAAAATAAACAATACAATCATGGCAGATTTAAAAGCGTTCGCAGAACAATTAGTTAACCTTTCAGTGAAAGATGTTAATGAATTAGCAAAAATTTTAAAAGACGAGTATGGCATCGAGCCTGCTGCTGCAGCTGCTGCTGCTGCTGCACCTGCTGCTGCTGCTGCTGAAGCAGTTGAGCAAACTTCTTTCGATGTAATATTGAAAAGTGCTGGTCAAGCTAAATTAAATGTAGTTAAAGTTGTAAAAGACTTAACTGGATTAGGTTTAAAAGAAGCAAAAGAATTAGTTGATGGTGCTCCAAAAGCAATCAAAACTGGTGTTGATAAAACAGAAGCTGAAAGCATAAAAGCTACTCTAGAAGCAGCTGGTGCTGAAGTTGAAGTAAAATAATTTCAACCACTAAATAACAGACTTGACCCCAGCAATTTGCTGCGGGTCAATTCTGCTTTTTAAAAAAAGCTATATTTTTTGCTTTTTTTATATCGTTTTTAAACGATTTTTTGGTTTTATTCAACCTTAAAAAATGAATTCACATAAAATTGATATCGTTCTCAATTTAAAAAAAATATTACATTGACTAACAGAACTATAACACCAGAGGGTAGAATAACCTTCGCCAAGGTAAAACCAGTTATTGATTATCCAGATTTTTTGGATGTTCAACTAGAATCTTTTAGAGAATTTTTTCAGTTAGATACTACCTCAGAAAGTAGAGCTAATGAAGGTCTTTTCAAAGTTTTTCAGGAAAATTTCCCAATTAGCGATACTCGTAGCATATTTACTTTAGAATTTCTAGATTATTTTGTTGATCCACCTCGTTATTCAATCGAAGAATGTATTGAAAGAGGTTTGACATACAATGTTCCTTTAAAAGCTAAATTAAAGTTAAGCTGTAATGATCCTGAACATGAAGATTTTCAAACTATTGTACAAGATGTTTATTTAGGAACTATTCCTTACATGACTCCAAGTGGTACTTTTTGTATCAATGGGGCTGAACGTGTTATTGTATCTCAATTACATCGTTCTCCAGGAGTATTTTTTGGACAATCATACCATACAAATGGTACAAAATTATACTCAGCCAGAGTAATTCCTTTTAAGGGTAGTTGGATTGAGTTTGCTACTGACGTAAATAACGTTATGTATGCATACATTGATAGAAAAAAGAAGTTTCCAGTTACCACTTTATTACGTGCTATTGGTTACGAATCTGATAAAGATATATTAAACTTATTTGACTTAGCTGAAGAAATTAAAGTTAGCAAAGCAGGTTTGAAAAAAGTATTAGGTCGCAAATTAGCTGCTCGTGTTCTTAGAACTTGGGTGGAAGATTTTGTGGATGAAGATACAGGTGAAGTTGTATCTATTGAACGTAACGAAGTTATTATTGAACGCGATACTACAATTGAAGATAGCCATATTGATATGATTTTAGAAGCTGATGTTAAAAACATCATCTTGCACAAAAATGAAAGCAATCACAATGAGTTTGCTACTATTTTAAATACTTTACAAAAAGATACTTCTAATAGTGCTAAAGAAGCTCACGAACATATTTATAGACAATTACGTAACGCAGATCCACCTGATGAAGAAACTGCTCGTGGTGTAATTGAAAAATTATTCTTTTCTGATAAACGTTATGACTTAGGTGAAGTTGGTCGTTACCGTATCAACAGAAAATTAAATAAAAACGAATCATTAGATAACCGTGTGTTATCAAAAGATGATATTGTTTCTATTATTAAATACTTAATTGAATTATCTAATTCACGTGCAGATGTGGATGATATTGACCATTTAAGTAACAGACGTGTAAGAACGGTTGGTGAACAATTATATTCTCAATTTGGTGTTGGTTTAGCTCGTATGAGTAGAACAATCCGAGAGCGTATGAACATTCGCGACAACGAAGTTTTTACACCTCAAGATTTGATAAATGCTAAAACATTATCATCTGTTATAAATTCATTTTTTGGAACAAATCAATTGTCTCAATTTATGGATCAAACTAATCCATTAGCTGAAATTACTCACAAGAGAAGATTATCTGCCCTTGGGCCAGGTGGACTTTCTAGAGAGAGAGCTGGTTTTGAGGTTCGTGATGTACATTATACCCACTATGGTCGTTTGTGTACTATTGAAACTCCTGAAGGACCAAATATTGGATTGATTTCTTCCCTATGTGTTCATGCCAAAATTAATAGCATGGGCTTTATTGAAACTCCTTATTTAAAAGTAGAAAACGGAATTGTTTCTGTTGGAAAACCAGTAACTTTTTTAAGTGCTGAAGATGAAGAAGGAATGGTTATTGCTCAATCAGATGCGAAATATGATGAAAAAACAGGTTTATTTACTGATTTAAAAGTAAAAGCACGTTTTGAAGGAGATTTTCCAATGGTGGAGCCTGATAAATTACAATTTATGGATATTGCTCCAAATCAAATTGTATCTATTGCTGCAAGTATGATTCCATTTTTGGAACATAATGATGCGAATAGAGCTTTGATGGGATCAAATATGCAACGTCAAGCAGTTCCTTTATTACGTCCTGAAGCGCCAGTTGTTGGTACAGGATTAGAAGGTAAAATTGCTCGTGATAGTCGTAATTTATTATTAGCTGAAGGTAATGGAACTGTAGAATATGTGGATGGTAATGAAATTAGAATTCGTTATGAACAAACAGAATCTGATAAGTTGGTTAGCTTTAGTACTGATACTAAAACTTATAAATTAACTAAATTCTTACGTACAAATCAAAATACTTGTATTAATCTTAGACCAATTGTTAAAAAAGGTCAAAAAGTTACAAAAGGTAATGTTTTGTGTGAAGGTTATGCTACTCAAGGTGGTGAATTAGCAATTGGTAGAAACTTAAAAGTAGCTTTCATGCCTTGGCAAGGAAATAACTTTGAAGATGCGATTGTTATTAGCGAACGCGTTACCAAAGAAGATATTTTTACTTCAATTCACATTACTGAGTATGAATTAGAAGTGAGAGATACAAAACGTGGTGAGGAAGAGTTAACAAATGATATTCCAAATGTTAGTGAAGATGCAACCCGTAATTTGGACGAAAATGGTTTAATTAGAGTAGGATGTGAAGTTTTTGATGGTGATATATTAATTGGTAAAATTACTCCAAAAGGAGAAACTGAACCATCACCTGAAGAAAAATTATTACGCGCTATTTTTGGTGATAAAGCTGGTGATGTTAAAGATGCTTCGTTAAAAGCTTCTCCATCTACTGCAGGTGTTGTTATTGAGAAAAAATTATTTGCTCGTATCAAAAAAGATAAAGCAGGTAAAGCAGAAGATAAAACTAAAATTGCTAAATTAAACGAAGATCACGATAAAAATAGAGGAACAATTAAGTCTATTTTAGTTGAAAAGTTATTTACTATTTTAACTGGTAAAACTAGTCAAGGTGTAATGAATGTTTATGGTGAAGAATTAATTTCTAAAGGAACTAAATTTACCATGAAAAATTTAGGAGAAGTTGATTTCACTAATGTAAATGCAAATAATTGGAGTACTGACGCTGAAAAAAATGATTTAATAAAACAAATTTTATCAAATTATAAAAACAGAATAAACCAAGTATTAGCTGATTTTAGACGTAAAGAATATGCAATTAGCGTAGGTGATGAATTACCAACAGGTATTTTAAAATTGGCTAAAGTATATATTGCTCAAAAACGTAAGTTAAAAGTAGGTGATAAAATGGCAGGTCGTCATGGAAATAAAGGAATCGTAGCTCGTATTGTACGTGATGAAGATTTACCTTTCCAAGAAGATGGCAAGCCAGTTGATATAGTTTTAAATCCTTTGGGTGTACCTTCTCGTATGAATTTAGGACAGATTTACGAAACTGTTTTAGGTTGGGCTGGTATTGAATTAGGTTTAAAATTTGCAACTCCAATTTTTGATGGTGCTTCTGATGATGATGTATTAGAGTATACTCGCAAAGCAGGAATTCCTGATTGGGGTAAAACTTATTTATATGATGGTTTAACTGGTGAACGTTTTGACCAACCAACCACTGTAGGTGTAATTTATATGATTAAATTAGGTCACATGGTTGATGATAAAATGCATGCTCGTTCTATTGGACCATATTCATTAATTACTCAACAACCTTTAGGTGGTAAAGCACAATTTGGAGGTCAGCGTTTTGGTGAGATGGAGGTTTGGGCTTTAGAAGCTTATGGTGCATCAAATATTTTACAAGAAATTTTAACAATAAAATCTGATGATATTATTGGTAGAGCAAAAGCTTATGAAGCAATTGTAAAAGGTGATAATTTACCACAACCTGGAATTCCAGAATCATTCAATGTATTATTACATGAATTAAGAGGATTAGGTTTAGATGTAACGTTAGAATAATTTTTTTAAGAAATTGAGTCCCGCAAATTTGCGGGAATCAATTTCTTAATTTATAAAACTAACAAATTTCAATTTTAAAAATTTCAAACGAAATATATGTCTTTCAAAAAAGATCAAAAATTAAAAAGCAATTTCACCAAAATCAGAATAGGATTGGCATCGCCAGAATCTATTTTACAAAGATCGCATGGTGAAGTAACAAAGCCAGAAACAATTAACTACCGCTCATTCAAACCTGAAATGGGTGGATTGTTTTGTGAAAGAATTTTCGGGCCAATAAAAGATTATGAATGTCATTGTGGTAAATACAAACGTATTCGCTATAAAGGCATTGTTTGTGATCGTTGTGGTGTTGAAGTTACTGAGAAAAAAGTAAGACGTGAACGCATGGGGCATATCAATTTGGTAGTTCCTGTTGCTCATATTTGGTATTTCCGTTCATTGCCTAACAAAATTGGTTATGTATTAGGAATGCCTACCAAAAAATTAGACATGGTGGTATACTACGAACGTTATGTAGTTTGTCAGCCAGGTTTAAAGCAAAATGATGGTGTGTTAATGAACGATTTGTTAACTGAAGAAGAATATTTAGATATTCTTGATTCATTACCAAAAGACAACCAACATTTAGATGATGAAGATCCGAATAAATTTATTGCTAAAATGGGTGGTGATGCTCTTTGGTTTTTACTAAGTCGCGTTGACCTTGATGCAATGAGTTTTGATTTACGTATAAAAGCTAGCACAGAAACTAGTCAACAACGTAAAGCTGAAGCTTTAAAACGTTTAAAAGTAATTGAAGGATTCCGTTCTGCTCAAGAAAGTGGTGAAAATCGCCCTGAGTGGATGGTAGTTAAAATTTTACCTGTAATTCCACCAGAATTACGTCCTTTAGTTCCATTAGAAGGTGGCCGTTTTGCTACATCTGATTTGAATGATTTATACAGACGTGTTATTATTCGCAACAACCGTTTGAAACGCTTAATGGAAATAAAAGCTCCTGAAGTAATTTTACGTAACGAAAAACGTATGTTACAAGAAGCTGTAGATTCATTATTTGATAACACAAGAAGAGTAAGTGCGGTAAAAACTGAAGGTAACCGCCCTTTAAAATCTTTAAGCGATATGCTAAAAGGTAAACAAGGTCGTTTCCGTCAAAATTTATTAGGTAAGCGTGTTGATTATTCTGGTCGTTCGGTAATTGTGGTTGGTCCTCAATTAAAATTACACGAATGTGGTATTCCTAAAAACATGGCTGCTGAATTGTTCAAACCATTTGTTATTCGTAAATTACTAGAACGTGGTATTGTAAAAACAGTAAAATCTGCTAAAAAATTAGTAGACAGAAAAGAGCCTGTAATTTGGGATATTTTAGAAAATATTTTAAAAGGACATCCTATTTTATTAAATCGTGCTCCTACATTACATAGATTAGGTATTCAAGCTTTTCAACCAAAATTAATAGAAGGAAAAGCAATACAATTACATCCATTAGTTTGTACTGGTTTTAATGCGGATTTTGACGGGGATCAAATGGCTGTTCACGTACCATTAGGTAATGCAGCAGTTTTAGAAGCACAATTATTAATGCTTGCTCCTCATAATATTTTAAATCCAGCAAATGGTGCTCCAATTGCCGTTCCTTCACAGGATATGGTTTTGGGTTTATATTATATTACAAAAGGTAGAAAACATACACCTGAACATCCTGTAAAAGGTGAAGGTTTGAGTTTTTACTCACCTGATGAAGCTATTATTGCCTACAATGAACGTAAAATTGATTTACATGCATTTGTAAAATGTAAAGTAAATATAATTGAAGATGGCGTTTTAGTAAATAAATCAATTGAAACAACTGTTGGTAGAATTTTATTTAACCAAGTAGTTCCTGCTGGTTACGGTTATATCAATGAATTATTAACTAAGAAAAATCTTAGAGATATTATTGGTTCAGTGATAGCAGAATGCGGCATGGACAAATGTGCTAAATTCTTAGATGATATCAAAGAAATTGGTTTCCATTTTGCTTTTAAAGGCGGATTGTCATTTAACTTAAGTTATGTAATGATTCCTGAAGAAAAAGGAAAATTTGTTAAAGAAGCACAAGCTGAAGTAGCAGAAATTTGGAGCAATTACGAGCAAGGTTTTATTACAAACAATGAACGTTATAACCAAGTAATTGATATTTGGACGCGTATCAACTCTCGTTTAGCTGACACATTATTAACTCAATTGAAAAACGATAACCAAGGATTCAACCCTATTTATATGATGTTGGATTCTGGAGCCCGTGGTTCTAAAGAGCAAATTCGTCAGTTAGGTGGTATGAGGGGATTAATGGCTAAACCACAAAAGAATTTAAGTGGAGGAACTGGAGAGATTATTGAAAATCCAATTCTCTCTAACTTTAAAGAAGGTTTATCAGTTATTGAATATTTTATTTCTACTCACGGAGCTCGTAAAGGTTTGGCCGATACAGCTTTAAAAACTGCAGATGCTGGTTATTTAACTCGTAGGTTACATGATGTGGCTCAAGATATTGTTATTAACGAAGAAGATTGCGGAACTTTACGTGGTATTCCAATTAGTGCTTTAAAAGATAATGAAGAAGTTGTTGAAAGTTTATACGAACGTGTATTAGGTAGAACTAGTTTACATGATGTATATGACCCAATTTCTGGTGAATTATTTGTTTCTGCAGGGGAGCAAGTTATTGAGAAAATTGCAGCAAAAATTGAAGCTAGTTCAATTGAAACAGTTGAAATTCGTTCTGCATTAACTTGTGAAACCCAATTAGGAATTTGTGCTAAATGTTATGGTAGAAATCTTTCTACTGGTAGAATGGCTCAACGTGGAGATTCAGCAGGTGTAATAGCTGCGCAATCAATTGGTGAACCAGGAACACAGTTAACGTTACGTACTTTCCACGTGGGTGGTACTGCATCTAATATCGCGAATGAAAGCCAAATGAATGCAAAATTTGCTGGTATTTTAGAATTTGAAGAAATTAGAACTGTAGAAATGAAAACTGATGATGGTATTTTTGATACAATCATTGGTCGTCAGGGAGAAATAAGAATATTAGACGAAGTTACTCGTAATCCAATTATTACAGTAAACATTCCTTACGGAGCTCATTTACAAGTGAAAAATGGAGTTAAAATAGCTAAAGGTGATGTAATTTGTTCTTGGGATCCATACAATGCTGTAATTTTATCAGAATTCCCAGGTAAATTACAGTTTGAAGGAATTATTGAAAATATTACTTTTAAAGAAGAAAGTGATGAACAAACAGGACATAAAGAAAAAGTGATTATTGAATCGAAAGATAAAAATAAAACACCTTCAATTATTGTAAATGATAAAAAAGGTAATCCTTTAAAAGAATACAATATTCCTGTTGGAGCTCATATAGTAGTAGAAGATGGAAAAACAATTGGACCTGGTGAAATTTTAGTAAAAATACCTCGTGTTGCAAGTAAAACACGTGATATTACAGGAGGTTTACCTCGTGTAACTGAATTATTTGAAGCACGTAACCCAAGTAATCCTGCTGTAGTTACTGAAATAGATGGTGTTGTAAGTTTTGGTGGTATTAAACGTGGTAACAGAGAAATTATGGTTACAACTCGTGATGGTGAAAGCCGTAAATACATGGTACCATTATCGAAACATATTTTAGTTCAAGAAAACGATTTCGTAAAAGCTGGCTCTCAATTATCTGATGGTTCAATTAGCCCTCAAGATATTTTAAGAATTGAAGGACCTTTATCAGTTCAGCGTTATATTGTAAACGGAATTCAAGAAGTTTATCGTTTACAAGGTGTAAAAATTTCTGATAAACATATTGAAATTATTGTTCGCCAAATGATGCAAAAATTGGAAGTTATTGATCCAGGTGATACTTTGTTTTTAGAAGGAGAAACTGTAGACAGGTTCAAATTCAAGAAAACAAATGATTGGATTTTTGATAAAAAGGTAGTTTTAGAAGCAGGTGATTCCACTAATTACAAACCAGGGCAAATTATTAGCGTGAGAAAATTACGTGATGAAAATTCACAATTAAAACGTAAAGATTTACGCCTAGTTGAAGTGCGTGATGCTGAATCAGCAACTGCAGTACAAGTAATTATGGGTATTACCAAATCATCTTTAGGTACTCAAAGCTTTATGAGCGCTGCATCGTTCCAGGAAACTACAAAAGTACTGAACGAAGCCGCTATTCATGGAAAAGTAGATAGAATGTTAGGATTAAAAGAAAACGTAATTGTTGGACATTTAATTCCTGCAGGAACTGGACTACGTGATTATGAAAAATTAGTTGTAGGTAGTAAAGAAGAATACGAAGCGCTGTTATCGTCAAAAGGTGACGATTAAGTAATAAGTATAATATCAACTAAAAAGCTACTTAGAGGAAATTCTAGGTAGCTTTTTTACTGTTTAATAAGTTTATCTAAATAGTATTTATTACAAAAACTAAAAGTTATTCATAACAAAATGAAATATTTATGTAAAAACAAATTATTTTCAAAAGAATGCTTGTTTTTATTAATAAAAATGATAATTTCGCAGCCCTAAATTTTTAAAAAAATAACAGTTTAAAATGGCAACAAAAACAACAAAATCAACAAAAGTAGAGAGTGTTGTCCTTAACAACTATGAGTCTGTGATTATTTTCACACCCGTACTCTCTGAAGAACAGCTGAAAGACGCTGTAGCCAAATACCGTAAAATAATTACGGAAAATGGCGGAGAGCTGATTCATGAAGAAAACTGGGGGTTAACCAAATTGGCATACCCTATTCAAAAGAAAACGACTGGCTTTTACCACATTTATGAGTACAAAGCTCCTGCTTCTTTTGTAAGTACCTTCGAATTAGCTTTCAGACGCGATGAACGTATCATGCGTTTTTTATCAACTGTGTTAGACAAACATTCAATTCAATACAATGTTCGTAAGCGCAATGGTGAATTTAATCAAGGTAAAAACACAACTAAACAACAGGAGGCTAAAAAGTAATGGCAAAACCACAAAAAAAGTATACTGGTTCGTCAGTATTTAATACTACGCCAGATGCTGCTCAACGCAAAAAATACTGTCGTTTTAAAAAGAATGGTATCAAATATATTGATTATAAAGATGCTAATTTTTTATTGAAATTTGTAAACGATCAAGGTAAAATTTTACCTCGTAGATTAACAGGTACATCATTAAAATTCCAACGTAAAATATCTCAAGCTGTAAAACGTGCTCGCCACATTGCGGTATTGCCTTTTACAGGAGATATGATTAAATAATTTAAATTGAAGGAGAACATACAGAGATGAAAATTATTTTAAAAGAAAATATGAAACACGTTGGTAAACAAGGTGAAGTAGTAATGGTTAAAGATGGTTATGCTAACAATTTTTTATTTCCTAAAAGAATGGCTGTTTTAGCTACTCCTGGAAATATTAAAATGATGGAAGAAAACAACCGTCAAGGCGCTATGAAGCGTGAAAAAATGAAAGCAGATGCTTTGGCTACTAGCACAAGCATGAACGATATGGTTATTACAATTGCTACTAAAGCAGGAGCTAATGGCAAAATATTTGGTTCAATAACTCCACTTCAAGTTGCGCAAGCTCTGAAAGTGAAAGGTTATGATATTGACAGGCGTAAAATTGAAATCAATGATATTAAAGTTTTAGGTAGCTACGAAGCTATTGTAAACTTACATCGTGAAGTTTCAGTTACTATTAAAGTTGAAGTAATATCAGAATAAAAAATTAAACTAATACGTGCATTAGTGCATGTATTAGTTTAAAAATGGTCTCTTAGCTCAGCTGGATAGAGCAACGGTTTTCTAATCCGCTAATTAGCGGACGAAGATTCGATTAAGTTTGAGAGTAATCTCAAAAATATAATAAATGTTCTCTTATCACGCCTAGAGTGATGGATAGATAAAAAAATGGTCTCTTAGCTCAGCTGGATAGAGCAACGGTTTTCTAAACCGTAGGTCGAAGGTTCGAGTCCTTCAGGGACCACCAAACGTGGTTCAAATGCACTGTAAATTTATTTTTACAGTGCATTTTTTGTTTCGGGGTAAACATAGGGTAAACATTTTAAAAATACTTGAAATAGCATAAAGTCCTTTGCTTTCAAGCCTAGCTGTACAATTTAAATCTTGGAACAATTGCAGCTTACTACAAAAGTATTCGTTCATAGGTTTAGCTAAACCCTCAGCTAATAATATTTCATTTAAACATTTTCCGTCAGGAAGTATTAAATAAGCCAACTGGCGCTTATAGAAGCCGTAATAGTTTTGTTTTTCGCTAATCAAATGTAATTTACAATTGGTTATAAAACTGTAATTTATGTAACAATTAAGCTTTTTGGTATAAAACAATATTTAGCGTGTAAATGCAATTTTGTGGCATAGAATTTCAGTAGAAATAAGGTTCTATATATTTTTTCATTTAACCCATAATATTATGATAAATATAAAAAAAGAGGGAATCGTTTTATCAAAAACAGTTTTACCATTTGAAGATGAAGCCGTATTGAATCCTGCTATTTACCAAGATGGAAATACTGTTCACATGCTTTATAGGGCTGTAAGAAAAGGTAATTATTCTACCATTGGTTATTGCAAATTTGATGGTCCGTTAAACTTAGTTCAAAGAAATAAAGAGCCATTATTAATACCACAATTTGATTATGAATCACACGGCATAGAAGATCCTCGTTTGGTTAAAATAGATGATGTATATTACCTTAGTTTTACCTCGTATGATGGTGTAAATGCTTTAGGTTCTTTGTGTACTTCCGTTGATTTAAAAAAATTTGAACGACAAGGTATTATTGTACCGCAGTTAAGTTACGATGATTTTAAAAGATTGGCAGATTGCAGTGGACCATTAAATGTAAAATACGAGCGCTTTCATGTTCATAACAATATATTAAATAACCCAAATAGAAAACTCATAATGTGGGATAAAAATCTTGTTTTTTTTCCAAGGAAAATTAAAGGTAAACTATTTTTTGTTCATAGAATTAGACCAGATATACAGATAGCATCGGTTAATAATTTGCAGGAATTAACAATAGAATATTGGGAAAACTATTTAATGCATTTAGAAGATAAAATTTTATTAACATCTAAATACAAACATGAAGCAAGTTATATAGGTGGTGGCTGCCCACCATTAGAAACCGACAAAGGCTGGCTGTTTATTTATCATGGTGTTCACGATTCTCCAAATGGTTATGTTTATAATGCTTGTGCAAGTTTGCTAAGCCTAGAAAACCCAAAAGTAGAAATAGCTCGTTTGCCCTATGCCTTATTTAAACCTGAGTTAGAATGGGAAATTATAGGCGATGTAAATGATGTGGTTTTTCCTACGGGTACTGCTCTTTTTAATGATACCTTATACATTTATTATGGAGCTGCTGACAAGCGAATTGCTTGTGTATCGTTAAGTTTAAAAGATTTATTAATTGAATTAGAAAACAACAAAATTTAAAATGAATAAACATATTATTCTTCCCGAAAATAAAAGCTTGGCTTTATTTAGTCAACCTAATTTTACAATACTTCATAATAATAATTTTATGAAAAAAAAAATTTCTGATAAGGTTTTTAAAGAACAAGTGCCAGAGGTTCTATTTATTACTTCTTATCCTCCAAGAGAATGTGGAATAGCCACTTATAGTATTGATTTGATGAATGCAATAAATGCTAAATTCAAAAAATCGTTTACTTTAAAAGTATGTGCTTTAGAAACCAACAACGAAACTTTTAAATATAACCATGAAGTTAATTATGTAATTAATACTTCGGTTAAAGAGGAATATATTGAATTAGCTCAAAAAATTAATCAGAATAAAGCCATTGAATTAATTATTATAGAACATGAGTTTGGTTTTTTTGTTTCACAACAACAATCGTTTATTGATTTTTTAAGTTTGTTAAAAAAACCAATATTGATAACATTTCATACAGTTTTGCCTTTACCAAGCAAAAGTTTAAAAACTCATGTTCAGCAAATATTAACTCATTGTTACCAAGTTATTGTAATGACTTATCATTCTGCTAAAATTTTAGAAAATGAGTATCAAATTTCTGCTTTTAAAATAAATGTAATTCCTCACGGAACACATTTGGTTCCTCATTTAGATAAGTTAGTTTTAAAAGAAAAATATAATTTTGAAGGAAGAAAAGTATTTTCAACTTTTGGTTTAATAAGTGAAGGTAAAAATATTGAAACTACTTTAAATGGCATGCCTCATGTTATTTTAAAAAACCCTGATGCATTGTTTTTAGTAATTGGAAAAACACATCCTATTGTTAAAAAAGAACAAGGTGAAGTTTATAGAGAAAGCTTGGAGCAAAAAGTAGTTGATTTGGGTTTAGAAAATCATGTATTGTTTATAAATGAATATTTGCCTTTACCTACTTTGTTGGATTATTTGCAGCTAACTGATGTTTATTTGTTTACCTCTAAAGACAGACACCAAGCGGTAAGTGGTACTTTTTCATATGCTGTAAGTTGTGGTTGCCCCATAGTTTCAACTCCTATTCCTCATGCTTGCGAGGTTCTTAATAATAAAGCTGGAATTATTATTGATTTTGAAGATTCAATTCAGTTAAGTCAAGCGCTAAATTTATTATTAAAAAACAATGAGCTTAGAGAAGAAATGACTTTGAATGGTTTGCATAGTATTTCTTCTACAGCTTGGGAAAATACTGCCATTGCGCATGCATTATTATTTGATGAAATAATAGGAAACAGTATTCCTTTAAAATATAGTTTGCCAGGTATAAATTTAAATCATATCAATAAATTAACAACTGAATTTGGAATGGTTCAGTTTTCAAAAATCAATGTACCTGACTTAAATACAGGTTACACTTTAGATGATAATGCAAGGGCATTAATTGCTATGTGCATGCACTTTGAAAATTCAAATGATGAAAATGATTTAGAAAAGATTTTGATTTACTTTCATTTTATAAAATATTGTTTTCAAACCAATGGTAGTTTTTTAAATTATGTAGACGTGCAAGGTAATTTTACGGAACAAAATTATGAAACAAATTTAGCCGATTCAAACGGTAGAGCAATTTGGGCTTTGGGGTATTTAATTTCGCAAAATAATTTACCAGTTTCATTAATAAATGATGCAAAACTGTTGTTTAATGCATCCTTATCTCAGGCCGAAAATGTTCATTCTACACGTTCTATGGCATTTATTATTAAAGGATTGTATTATTATAATAAATCGGTAGAAAATTTAAAAAACGAAAAACTTGTTGAGTTACTAGCCAATAGATTGGTGCAAATGTATAAACACGAATCGTCCAATAAATGGCGTTGGTTTGAAAGTTATTTAACATATGGAAATAGCATTTTACCTGAAGCATTACTAATGGCTTTTGATGTTACAAAAAATCATATTTATAAAGAAATTGCTATTGAGTCGTTTGATTTTTTATTGTTTAATACATTTAATAGCAAAGGAATTAAAGTTATTTCTAATAGAAGTTGGTTACAAAAGGGAAGTATTGCTGCTGCTTATGGAGAGCAACCAATAGATATTGCATACACCATTTTTGCTTTGCAATTGTTTTATAATAACACTTTAAATGTTGAATATTTAACTAAAATAGAAATAGCTTTTAATTGGTTTTTAGGTCAAAATCATTTGCATCAAGTAGTTTACAATCCTTGTACTGGTGGTTGTTATGATGGTTTAGAAGAACATAGTGTAAATTTAAATCAAGGTGCCGAATCAACGGTAAGTTATTTAATGGCAAGGATGGTTATTGAAAAATATTTTCCAAACTATTTAAAAGTTGATAAACCTGTATTTGAATTAACCGAAAATTTTGAATTAGTATAACTATAATTTATTAAAAAAATGGAAAATATAGAAAATGATTTATCATTAAATGACCGTAAACTATTTAATAAAAAACTGAAAATTATAATCAAGCCTGCAGACAAGAACCTAGGACTAGTAATAATGGATACTCAAACATACATCGACGCAGGCGAAGAC
>CAIUQQ010000134.1 GCA_903901345.1 uncultured Bacteroidota bacterium
ATTCATTTAAAAAGTAAAAAAGGCAATTTATATTTAATTGTAACTTGTATCACCATAATTATTGCTACATTGGTTCAATCACTTGGTTTTCAAATTTCAGAATTATTAAATGCTGATACTTTGTATCACATCATTGCCATGATTGCCTATGTAATTTTTTATTTTGGAGTAGTTGAAATTTTAAAATTAGAACAACAATCCTAATTGTTAAAACAATTCCAATTGTTCCTTTAATAACCTAAAAGTTTTGCGGTGATAAGGTGTAATGCCAAATTCCTCAATTCCAGCTCGGTGCTTTAAAGTGCCATAACCTTTGTTTTCGTTCCAAGCATAATTCGGAAATTCTTCGTGGTATTTTAACATCAATTCATCTCTGTGAGTCTTTGCCAAAATAGATGCAGCAGCAATACTTTGATATTTGGCATCGCCTTTTATAATGCAAGTATGCGATAATTTTTGGTAAGGAATAAATCGGTTTCCATCAATGATTAAGTGTGATGGTTTAATTGCTAATCCATCAACGGCTTTATGCATACTTAAAAAGGAAGCTTTTAAAATATTTACTTGGTCTATTTGTTCGTTTGTATAACTAGCTACCGCCCAAGCCAACGCTTTTTCTTCAATTTCAAAACGCAATTCTTCTCGCTGTTTATGCGTTAATTTTTTTGAATCGTCTAAGTATTTAATGCGTTTATTTTTATCTAAAATTACCGCTGCAGCATAAACTGGTCCGGCCAAACAGCCTCGTCCGGCTTCATCGCAACCAGCTTCCAATACTTCCGTTTGATAAAATTTTATTAGTGCCATTTAGTAAAGTATCTCATCTATTAAAGCTTGAAATTCATTCGCAGTTTTCAAGTCTTTTTTTTGCTTTGCAATTTGTAAACCCTTTTCTAAATATAAAAGAGCTTTTTCACTTTCACTTTTTTCCATCCAAAAAACACCCAATTGATATAAAGTAGGTACATGATTTTCGTCAAGCAGAAATACTGTATTTAGTTGTTTTAGCGCATTGTCAAATTGGCTAAGTCCTTTATACTCCATTGCCAAAGCATAATTTAAAAAAATATCTTGTGGCATTTCGGCAAGCATTTCTTGCAGTTTTTCTAATCTGTTATTTTGCATTAGGCTAAAAACATTTTTTAGGTAATTTTGCGGCTCTTTAAAAACAACAAAACTATCATTATATGAAAATATTGGTTTGTGTAAGCAATGTGCCTGACACCACAACAAAAGTAATATTTACTGAAAACAATACCCAATTTAATACTGCGGGTGTTCAGTTTATTATTAATCCTTACGATGAATTGTCGTTAACTCGTGGTTTAGAATTAACAGAAAAATTAGGTGGAACAGTTACTGTTATTACAGTTGGTTTGGCCGATACAGAAGCAAGTATTAGAAAAGCTTTAGCCATAGGCGCTACCGATGCAGTTAGAATAAATGCAACTCCTACTGATGCATATTTTGTTGCAGAGCAAATAGCAGCATTTGCCAAAGATCAAAACTTTGATTTAATATTTACAGGCAGAGAAAGCATTGATTACAATGGCGGACAAGTTTGTGGTTTATTAGCAGAAATGTTAGGTTTACCTTCGGTAAATGTAATTACTAGCATTGAAATAGACGGAAACACTGCAAATGTAGAACGTGACATTGATGGTGGAAGAGAAAAATTAACCGCAAGTTTGCCTTTGGTGGTTAGCGCTCAAAAAGAATTAACAGAACCAAGAATTCCAAACATGCGCGGAATTATGGCTGCAAGAACCAAACCTTTAACTGTGGTAGAACCAATAAATGCTGAAGCCACTAGTGCCTCTGTTGGTTTTGAATTACCTGCTTCAAAAGGTTCAGTAAAATTAATTTCGGTAGAAGATGCTGGAACATTGATTGGCATTTTACACAACGAAGCAAAAATAATTTAATTAAAATTTTGCCCTTCGACTTCGCTCAGGGTGACAAAGAAGTGAAGGATTATAACTTTGTAATCTTTCAATTTTTCAATCTTTAAATAATAAAAAATGAATATATTAGTATTTGCAGAACAAATTGATGGTAGCTTTAAAAAGTCAACTTTTGAAGCGGTAAGTTATGCTAGCCAAATTGCGCAAGCACATAATGGAAATGTAACTGCGGTAGTTCCAGGTAATGTTGCTGATGATAGATTAGCAGAATTAGCGCTTTATGGCGCTAACAAAATAGTAAGTGTGAAGCATGATAATTTGAATGGATTCAATGCTGAAACTTACACCAAAGTTATTTGTAACACAGCTTCGGCCGAAGGTTCAAGTATTGTAGTTATTTCAAACACTTATTCTGGTAAATCGTTGGCACCTCGTGTGGCTGCTCGTTTAAAAGCTGGAATAGCAAGTGGTGTTATTTCAATGCCAAATACGAACGCAGGTTTTGTGGTTCGTAGAAATGTATTTTCGGGTAAAGCATTTGCTGATGTTAATTTAACTACAGCTATAAAAGTTTTGGCCATTACTCCAAATACATTTAACACATTGGAAAATGCGCAATCAGTTAATATTGTGAACGCTGAATCAGGTTTAGCAGATGCAGATTTTACTACTAAATCGGTAGAAATTAATCGCGTTACTGGTAAAATTCCATTAACTGAAGCAGAAATTGTTATCAGTGGTGGACGAGGTTTAAAAGGTCCTGAAAATTGGCATTTAGTAGAAGATTTAGCAAATGCTTTAGGCGCTGCTACTGCTTGTAGTAAACCTGTAAGCGATATGCATTGGAGACCACACAGTGAACACGTTGGTCAAACTGGAATTACCATTAAACCAAATTTGTACATTGCCATTGGTATTTCTGGAGCAATTCAGCATTTGGCTGGTGTAAGTTCAAGTAAAGTAATTGTGGCCATTAACAAAGATCCAGAAGCACCTTTCTTTAAAGCAGCAGATTATGGAATTGTTGGAGATGCATTCGAAATTATGCCTAAAATTATAGAAGCAGCTAAAGCTTTTAAAGCTAATTAGTTGTTAGTTGATGGTTGTCAGTTGATAGACCATAGACGATAGATGTTAAGCAAAAAAAAATTGCCCAAGGTTGGTATCCTTACCAACCTTCAAAAAAGTTCAATCATTTTTGGTTGAACTTTTTTATTATAAATACTTTTAAAATGCTGTTATTTGCAGCCATTATTTAACAAACACCTATTTTATAAATTCAGTGTAATCTGTGAAATCTGTGGCTAAAAAATACAAACCATTGAGCAAGAGAAAATTTAAACCATACGTTTTAGAAAATATTGAAATATTAAGTGCAGGTAGCGAAGGTAAAGCCATTGCAAAGCACGAAGGACAAGTAATTTTTGTTGATTTTGCTGTTCCTGGCGATATAGTAGATTTATTTATCCATAACAAAAAGAAAAGTTTTTGCTTTGGACGAATTCATAAAATGATAACGCCATCTGTAGAAAGAGTGGAACCTTTTTGCGAGCATTTTGGAACTTGTGGTGGCTGTAAATGGCAGCACATGAGTTATCCAATTCAGTTAAAATATAAGCAGCAACAAGTAATTGATGCATTTGAACGTATTGGAAAATTCCCTTTTCCAACTCCTGAAAATATCATTGGTTCTGAAAAAATTACTCATTACCGTAACAAGTTAGAGTTTACTTTTACCGATAAAAAATGGTTAGAATCTTTAGACAATAAAGATGAATTAAGTGAAGCAGAACACAAAGGTTTAGGTTTTCATATTCCAGGTAAATTTGATAAAATATTAGACGTTCAAAAATGTTATTTGATGGACGATTTGCACAATCAAATCAGGAATTCAATCAAAGATTTTTGTGTAAACAATGAGTATCCATTTTTCAATGCCCGCAGTCAAGATGGGTTTATGCGCAACATGATTTTGCGTAATACCAGTTTAAATGATTGGATGTTGATTGTAATTTTCAAGGAAAATCAGGAAGATAGAATCAATGCGTTGATGGAATATTTGAAGGAAACTTTTCCTCAAATAACTTCATTGCTTTATGTGGTAAATGGAAAACAGAATGACACCATATACGATTTAGACGTAAACGTCTTTGCTGGAAAACCTTTTATGGTGGAGCAATTAGAAGATTTGAAATTTAATATTCAACCAAAATCTTTTTTCCAAACCAATACAGATCAAACATTTAATTTATACAACGAAGCGCGTAAAATGGCTAATATTCAAAGCCATGAAATTGTTTACGATTTATATACTGGCGTGGGTTCTATTGCTAATTTTGTGGCAAAACAAGCCTTAACAGTTGTAGGAATTGAAAGTGTAGAACAAGCCATTATTGATGCAAAAGAAAATTCAGCTATCAATCAAATTAACAACACGCATTTTTATGCTGGCGATATGAAAGATGTATTGAACGATGAACTCATTGCAAAGCATGGAAAACCTGATGTAATTATAACAGACCCACCAAGAGCTGGAATGCACCCTGATGTAATAGAAAAAATGTTGGAATTACGTGCACCAAGAATTGTGTATGTAAGTTGTAATCCTGCTAGCCAAGCACGCGATATAGCCATGATGCAAGAACATTATAAAGTTACCAAAGTACAGGCCGTTGATATGTTTCCGCATACGCACCATGTGGAATGTGTAGCACTGTTGGAGTTGATTTAGTATAAGAAAATAAGCAATTTGCAATTTGCAATAGGCAATAAGCAATAAGCAATAGACAATATAACAATTCAACAATCTTTAAATCTCCAAATCAATAAATCTCTAAATCTCTAAATCTCCAAATCAAAAAATCGTTAAATATAATAATGAATAGAGCTTATATTTTGTTAGGAACTAACATGGGCAATAAATTGGCTCATTTGCAAATGGCAATTGAACTCATGCATTTACAAAATATTTCATTGATTCAGCAATCGAGTATTTATAAAACTGCTGCATGGGGCAATACTGATCAAGATGATTTTTATAACCAAGTAATTGAAGTGGCAACAGAATTATCGGCTGAAATTTTATTACAAACTTTATTGGAAATAGAAACAAAAATGGGTAGAACCCGCAACCAAAAGTGGGAAGCAAGAATCATAGATTTAGATATTTTATACTTTAACAATGAAATAATAGATACTGAAAAACTAAAAGTTCCACATCCTTATTTGCATGTTCGCAGGTTTACTTTGATTCCATTAACTGAAATAGCTGCAAATTATATTCACCCAATTTTCAATAAAACCAACTCGGAATTATTAGCCAATTGTAGCGATGGGAGTGAAGTGATTAAGAATTGATTATTGAAGGAATTATAAAAGAAAAGTTCCTACGGAACTAATTAATTTAAGCTTAGAAAATTCAATAGAAATGAGATAATTTTAAGTTTGCTGTTTTAATTTTTCCTTGAGTACATGAAAAAGATTTACAAATCAATTATAATATTTGATTTCACATGTTGATTTCTAAATTCATTCTTAAATTTTTAATTAAATTAGGAATTTGTTTTTATAAAATACATTTGTTTAAAAATAAACAATTATGAATAAATCAATTATTATTGCTACTATTTTATTATTTTCAAGTTCAGTTTTTGCTCAATCAAATGAGCCAATATCAATATCAAATAAGCCATTTCAAATTCATGCTGGAATCAATGTGATAGGATTTGTTCGTCAGTTTGTGAATTTTGCAGGAAACAATACTATTAATAATATTCCTACTACTCCATATTCTATGAATGTAAAAGCGTTCAAACAAATAGCCAAACAAGATGCTTTGATAGGAATAAGATTAGGCACAGGATATGTGAGTACTTTTTCAACATATGAAAACCAAACTACTACTGGAAGTACTTTAATTGAAACCTTAGATTTTAGGGCTGGTTTAGAATACCAAAAAACAATTACCAAAAGATGGGTTGGTTACGTTGGCCTTGACTATATTTTCCAAAACGGGACTAATAAATATGTTACAAATATTATTAATTTGGGAAGTCCAATTATTAATACAACTACTGACAATACTTCGGTTGTAATGAATGGTGGTGGTTTAGTTTTTGGAATGCAGTTTTATGTTACTAAACGCATTGCTTTAGCAACGGAAGCAACTTATTATTACAGTGATTCTTGGTCCAATAATACTAGAATTGCTACAGTTAGCAGCAATAGTCAACCACCTACTTCTGGTATAAACAGGAAAACAATTTTAATTTTACCAAATATGTTAAATTTTACTGTTTTGTTTTAAAAATTGTAACGTTAAAAAAAAACAGCAATCAAAATGAATTGATTGCTGTTTTTTGTTTTTATGAGACGTTCATTTGAACGTCTCTACTTAAGTCTATCAACCATCAACTGTCAACCAACAACTATCAACTGACAACTATTTCCCAACACTTGCTCTAATGATATTTAAAGCGCCACCAGCTTTAAACCATTCTATTTGTTGTTGGTTATAAGTATGGTTTACTTTAATGGTTTCACTAGTTCCATCTTTATGGTTTAACACTAAATCTAATTGCACCGAAGGAGCAAAAGTATTTAAGCCAATAATATCAATTGTATCGTCTTCCAAAATTTTGTTATAATCTTCTTTGTTGGCAAAAGTTAAACCTAACATTCCTTGTTTCTTTAAGTTAGTTTCGTGAATACGAGCAAATGATTTTACCAATACCGCACGAACTCCCAAATGACGAGGTTCCATAGCTGCATGTTCGCGGCTACTGCCTTCACCATAATTCTCATCACCAACTACAATGCTACCAATTCCTTGTGCTTTGTATTCGCGTTGAACTTTAGGAACTGAAGCATATTCACCAGTCAATTGGTTTTTTACATTGTCGGTTTTTTCATTGAAAAAATTAACCGCACCAATCAACATGTTATTTGAAATATTATCTAAATGTCCGCGGTATTTTAACCAAGGTCCGGCCATTGAAATATGGTCAGTGGTACATTTTCCTTTTGCTTTTATCAGTAATTTTAAACCTTTAATGTCGGCACCTTCCCAAGCAGTAAATGGTGCTAATAATTGTAAACGGTCTGAAGTTGGAGAAACAGCTATTTGAACAGTGCTACCATCCATTGCAGGAGCAACAAAACCAGCATCTTCTACAGCAAAACCTTTAGTTGGTAATTCATCACCAGTTGGCTCGTCAAACTTCACTTGTTCGCCTTTATTGTTAGTCAAATAATCAGTTAAAGGATTAAAAGTTAAATCGCCAGCAATGGCCATAGCCGTTACTATTTCAGGTGAAGCTACAAATGCAAAAGTGTTAGGATTTCCATCGGCACGCTTTGCAAAGTTTCTATTAAATGAATGAATAATGGTGTTTTTTTCTTGTTTTTCAGCACCCATTCTATCCCACATTCCTATACAAGGTCCGCATGCATTGGTAAAAACTTTAGCACCTATTTCATTAAATACATCTAAAAAACCATCGCGTTTAATGGTGTAACGAATTTGCTCAGAACCTGGATTTATTAAGTATTCCGCTTTTGCTGTTAATCCTTTTGCCGAAACTTGTTTGGCTAAACTTACCGCTCTTGAAATATCTTCGTAACTTGAATTGGTACAAGAACCTAATAAACCAACTGAAATTTTTATTGGCCAGCCATTCGCTAAAGCAGCTTCTTTTAATTTTGATATTGGTGTAGCCAAATCAGGAGTAAAAGGTCCGTTTACATGAGGCTCTAAAGTGTTTAAATCTATTTCTATAACTTGGTCAAAAAATAATTCAGGATTTGCATAACATTCAGGATCTGCTGTTAAATGATGTTTTACAGCATCAGCTAATTCAGCAACTTCAGCTCTTCCAGTAGCTTTTAAATAACGAGCCATCGAATCGTCATAACCAAAAGTAGAAGTAGTGGCACCAATTTCGGCACCCATGTTACAAATAGTTCCTTTGCCAGTGCAACTCATACTAGTAGCACCTTCACCAAAATATTCAACTACTGCATCAGTTCCACCTTTTACAGTTAAAATTCCTGCAACTTTTAAAATCACATCTTTTGGAGCAGTCCAACCACTCAATTTCCCAGTTAATTTTACACCAATTAATTTTGGCATTTTAAGTTCCCAAGGTAATCCAGCCATTACATCGCAGGCATCAGCACCACCAACACCAATAGCAATCATACCTAAACCACCAGCATTTACTGTATGGCTATCGGTTCCAATCATCATTCCACCAGGAAATGCATAATTTTCTAAAACTACTTGATGAATAATTCCAGCACCTGGTTTCCAAAAACCAATGCCGTATTTGTTAGAAACAGAACCTAAAAAATCGAAAACTTCTTTACTTTCTTTAGTAGCAAATTCTAAATCTTGTTCTGCACCATTTTTTGCTGTAATTAAATGATCGCAATGAACAGTAGAAGGAACAGCTACTTTTGGTCTGCCAGATTGCATAAATTGTAATAAAGCCATTTGAGCAGTTGCATCTTGCATGGCAACTCTATCTGGACCAAAATCAACATAACTTTTACCTCTTTCGTAACTTGTGTTTGCATTGCCTTCAGTTAAGTGACTATACAAAATTTTCTCGGTTAAAGTTAAAGGTTTGTTTACTACCTTACGAGCTGCAGTTATGCGTTCTTCCATTTTGGAATAAACTGCTTTAATCATTTCAATATCAAATGCCATGTTTTTTAGTTTATTAGTTTCTTAGTTTATTAGTTTCTTAGTTTTTAGTACTTAGTACTAAGTTTTATTGTTTATTGAATAATTCATCTTTCATACTTCACAATTCACAATTCACAATTCACAATTCAAGTGGTGCAATTTACATTTATAAAAATATTGGTAAAAGTAAAAAGGCATAAAAAATTTATGATTACGATTAGTAATTTAGTAAATTAATATACTAAAACCAATACCTAGCACCAATTGAAAGTCCAATTCTGCCAATATTGATTGGATTGGTTCTCCCTAATCTTTTTAAGCTTTGATTTCCGTTATCGTTTACTAAAACAGCACTCAACGTACCTCCTTCATAACCCAAATTACAGCCTAAGGAAATGTTTTTACTCATTTTATAGTCGTATAAAAAATGAAGTGATGGGGAAACAGCCAATCCTGAAAGTTCAAAATTATAGTTACTTATACTCGTAATTTCATTGTAATATGAAAAACTTAGTCCAAATTGTAACGCATAACTATGCAAACTTTTTCCCTTTCCAAGTTTTATCAATAAATTGGGTCCTATGGAATTTAAATATAATTTGGTAACTAATTCACCATAGTAAGGAGTAGAGTCAGGACTTATTATTTGTGCATTTTGTGCATTTGCGCTAGCATATAAACTTGAAAATTTTACGCCTAATAATATGTTTCTGCGCTTATTGATTGCTCGATGAATAGAAGTGGAAAAGCCCATATTTGGCCTTAATTGACTCTCATAATTTTTAGGTGTTAAAATAAAATTACTGTTCTTAAATCCTGAATACATTCCCACTATTCCATCTAAAGAAATTCTGTATTTTTTGTTTTGGAAAACAGTATTAATAGATTCACTATTATTTGTTTGTAATATTTTTATTGGCAATACTTTTTCTATACTTTTCTGAGAAATGACATTACATTTTAGTACATTTTTTATGCTTGAATAAGCAATATTATTTTTTGATTTATTGGGCAATTCATAAATTATATACCAATCTTTTTTGTCTTCTATAATTCTACCAATTATTAGTTCGCCATTATTAGTAAAAATTGAATCAAAACATTCAATTTTTGGTTTATTTAAAATCACATAATATTCCTTACGAATACTTGCAATTTCAGTCATATTAATGCTACCAATTTCAATATTATTGTTAACTATGATGGCAACTTCAATGTATTTCTCGTTATTTTCTTTTAGAATTTTACAGTTTAAGCTGTCTTTTGATTTTAACACAATCAAATCTTGAGCAATGGCTACTTTTTGGAAAAGAAACCACGTAATAATTATAAGTATTGTTTTAGATTTCATTTTATAAGGTTAGGCAAACTTAAAAAAAACCTTCAACTTTTGATGGTTTTTCAAAATTTTCAATCAAACAATTACAATTTTATAGCATTTGGTTCATAGCTTGTCTAATTAGAAAGACAAATTTTGTAAATTTATTCACTGCTAAATGTTCAAAAATTGATAGATTAGTTGAAAATAAAATGTTTTTAGCAAAAAAAGTCGGTTATTTTTGCATTTCAATTTTTTAAAATTACAATCAATTACCATGGCCGAACAAGTAGTTTATAATGACGACAGTATAAAATCGCTAGATTGGAGAGATCATATTCGTTTGCGACCAGGTATGTATATTGGTAAATTAGGCGATGGAAGTTCGCTTGATGATGGAATATATGTATTAATAAAAGAGGTTATCGACAACTCAATTGATGAGTTTGTGATGGGAAACGGTCGTAATATTGATATAAAAATTGAAGATAATAAAGTTACCATTCGCGATTTTGGTCGTGGAATTCCGTTAGGAAAAGTAAATGATTGCGTAAGCAAAATAAATACTGGTGGAAAATATGATTCCAATGCTTTTAAAAAATCGGTAGGATTAAATGGAGTTGGAACAAAAGCTGTAAATGCTTTAAGTTCTTCATTTAAAGTACAATCATACCGTGACGGAAAAACAAAAGCTTCTGAATTTGAAAAAGGTGTTTTAATTCAAGACCATAAAATAACAAGTACCATGGAGCCAGATGGTACTTTAATTCAATTTATTGCTGATAATTCAATTTTTAAAAACTACCGTTATATCAATGAATTTATTGTTAATCAAATTTGGAATTATACTTATTTAAATGCTGGTTTAACCATAAATTTTAATGGCGAAAAATACCTTTCAAAAAACGGATTATTAGATTTACTAAAACGTAAAACGAGTGAAGAAGAATTGCGTTACCCAATTATTCACTTAAAAAGTGAAGACATTGAATTGGCTTTTTCACACGAAAACCAATATGGTGAAGACTATTATTCGTTTGTAAACGGGCAACACACCACCATGGGTGGAACTCATTTGAATTATTTTAAAGAAGCTTATGCCAAAACTTTAAGGGAATTTTATAATAAAGAATTTGATTTAAGTGATATGCGCCAAAGTATTGTTGCTGCAATTAGTGTAAGGATTCAAGAGCCAGTTTTTGAAAGTCAAACTAAAACCAAATTAGGAAGCACTTCTATTTTTCCTGATGGTCCTAGTTTGAAACAGTTTATAGTTGATTATATAAAAAAAGAGTTAGATAACTATTTACATAAAAATAAAGAAACTGCTGATGCAATTTTAAAACGAATATTGCAAAGCGAACGTGAAAGAAAAGAAATAGCTGGTGTTAGAAAAATAGCCAATGAACGTGCTAAAAAAGCAAATTTGCATAACAAAAAATTACGCGATTGCAGGCTGCATTATAACGATAATAATACCGATAAAAAATTTGATACTACACTGTTTATTACCGAAGGAGATAGTGCAAGTGGAAGCATTACCAAAAGCCGAAATGTAGAACTTCAAGCTGTGTTTAGTTTACGTGGAAAGCCACTTAATTGCTATGGTTTAACCAAAAAAGTAGTGTATGAAAACGAAGAGTTTAATTTACTGCAACATGCGCTAAACATTGAAGAAGGAATTGACGATTTGCGTTATAATCAAATTGTAATTGCTACCGATGCCGATGTAGATGGAATGCATATTCGTTTGTTAATTATGACTTTCTTTTTGCAGTTTTTTCCTGATTTAGTTAAAAATGGACATTTATATATTTTGGAAACGCCATTGTTTAGGGTTAGAAACAAGCAAAAAACATTTTACTGTTATAGTGAAACCGAAAAACAAAATGCCATTCATGAACTTAAAGGTAAGCCAGAAATTACCCGATTTAAAGGATTAGGAGAAATTAGTCCTGATGAATTTGGTCTGTTTATTGGCAGCGATATGCGTTTAAAACCAGTTTTGTTAAACCAAGATATTACCATTCAAAAACTGTTGGAATATTACATGGGTAAAAACACCATGGACAGACAAGCGTTTATTATCAATAATTTGAGAATAGAAAAAGACATCATCATTACAGAAATTGATGAAGAACTAGGGGAGTTGGTGTAACAGCCGTCAAATGATTGAGTAAAGTCTCAGTGTTGGCAAGGCGTCAGACGGTTTGAATCTTAAAACTTTTAAAAATTTTTTGGTAAGAAAATCCATAATTTATTTTTTTTGAATACTAATTAATTAAATGATACGTTTGATCTTTTAATTAAGTTAACTTATGAAATCAATTATTACGGCACTTGCCATTTTTATTTGCGTATCAACGCAGGCACAAATTCAAAAAGGAACCATGTCTGTTGGTTCTATTTTAGATGGAAATTATGATAGGGGTGAAAATAATTCTCAAACTATTAAAATGACAATTTATAATTGGGGCTTTGAAGTGGCACCTAAATTTGAGTATTTTATTAAAAATAATTTCAGTATGGGTTTAGGTATTGGCTATTCTGTTCAACAAAATATTAGATATATAGAACCATTAACTCAAAACCAATTTCCTGTTACTATTAAAAGTACTACTGAAAATTACTCCGTTTCATTATTTGTAAGAAAGTTTTGGTTTGTTAACAAAAAACTAGCGGTGTATATTCAACCTAAGTTATCTTCTTTCGATAATGAAACTAATACTTATAACAAGGTAGATAATCCTGCATATCTAGAAAATTTAAGAATAAGTTACGCATATTCAAATTATTGGAATCATAATATTACTTTAAGCGCAGGTGTTCATTATTTTGTTAGACCTAAATGGGCTTTAAAAGCAGAAACTTTGGTATCGAAATTTAATATGACTCAAAATACCCAAAACTTAAAACTTATTTATCCAAATATCAGTTTAGCATTTGGTATCAATTACTTTTTTGGAGGAAATAAATAACAATAAACTTAATTATTATGAATGTAACTCAAAAAAAATTGTGTAAATAAAAAATAGTCGAGTTTAATTTAAAATAGTGCTATCAAATACCTTACTCCTATAAAAATAATGGCTGCTAGGAACATAAAAATTGAAATCTTATTGATTTTATGCATTACTTTTACGTTAAAGTTTGCTGTTTCATTAGCTTCGTCTTTTTTCCAAAAGGTTAAATAAGTTACTATTTTCTTTATCATAATTTAAGTATTAAAATTGTTTTTATTTTTTATTCTTTAAATAGGCAACTGCCATTCTTAATTGGTCGTATGTAACTTCTTCGGGTAATTCAGCCTTTAATTCACCAAATCTTTCTTTGCCATCGGCAATTAATTTTTCAACCAATTGTATTGTTTCTATACTAACAAAATCAAGTGCATTTAGTTCTCCTAAATCAACATAATGTGCTAAATGTCCACCAATAGTTGAAATGGCCATTCCCCTGAATGCAGCAATTTCTTCAATTGTTTTTCCTTCTTTATATAGTTTAAAGCTTTCTTCTTTTGAGTTTACCTTTACTGCTTTTTGTGCAGCCGAAATACTAACATCTAAAGGTTTATCAATTGCATTGATACTTAAATCAAATGAACCCAATGCGGGAGTTTCTATATCGTGAATTCTTTTCCAAGTAAACGATTTTACTTTTTGCAAATTGGTAATAAATTGCTTGGTTTTAGCTTTAGCTTTTAAATCATTTTCTATGCTTTGCAATGGTTTAAAAGCATCGTCCAATATTTTTTGAGCAAAATATGTTTTAGCACTTTTTACGCGTTCGCTCAAAAGATTTTCATCAATTGGTATTTGTTTAATAATTTGCTCTATTTTTATTTTAAACTTATCAGCTACAATTCTATGCTCGTTTAAATTCCGAATCATAGCCGACAAATGTTGCAAGGTTTCTTCTTTATCAGGAATTTGTTTGGTAGCAGTATAAGCCTCAAATAAAGTATATTCTTTTACCACTTTTCGTAAATCAAAAGTTTTATATAATTGCGATAAACTGAATTCAAATTTTGCATCTTCCAAGCCATCCATTAGCTTTTGCTCACTCGATTGTTTCAATGAAAATTGAACAATTCGTTCATCACTTAAAATACTATTTTGGTAAATTCTACTCAATAAAGTTAATCCATCAAAAGTACGGCATCTACTCAAAGCCACATAAACTTGGCCGGCAGCAAATGAAGCTCCCGCATCAATTGCTAATTTATCAAAAGTTAAACCTTGACTTTTATGAATGGTTATGGCCCAAGCTAATCTGATGGGAAATTGCTTAAAACTACCAATTTCTTCTTCTTCTATTTGATTTTCGTCTCGGTTTAAATTATACCGAATATTTTTCCAAGTTTCCTTCTCAATTTTCAGTTCATTGCCATTTTCAAATTCTACTATAATTTCATCTTTAGCAATTCGTTTTATTTTTGCTAGTTTTCCATTGAAATAGCGTTTTTCCAAATCGTTTTTTATAAACATAATTTGTGCGCCTTCTTTCAAATTCAATGCCTTTTCTGCTGGTAAAGCTTTTTCGTTAAAATCGCCATTTATTTCACCTTCAAATACCATTGATTCCGATTCTATTTCAGCCAATTTTTGTTGGTTCATATTGTCGGCTGTGCGGTTATGAGTAGTTAATGTAATTAACCCATCTTGGTATCTTGCAGCTTCAGGATCATAACGTTCTTGAAGTAATTCAAAATCGTAATCATCCATATTATTATGCCTAATATTATTCAACAAATTAATAAAACGTTCTTCTTTTTGGCGGTATATTTTATTCAATTCTAAGTGTGCAGGATTTAATTGTTGGTATACCTCAGAGCTAAAAAAGAATGGACTTTTATAATATTGACTCATGAGTGTCCATTCATTTTCGCTAGTTACGGGAGGTAATTGAAACATATCGCCAATTAATAAAACTTGTACTCCACCAAATGGTAATTGATTGCGTCTGTAATACTTTAAAGTTTCGTCAATACAATCAAGCATATCAGCTCTTAACATACTTACTTCATCTATTATAAGCATGTCGAGTTCTAGGAGTAAATCTATTTTTTCACGGTTAAATTTTACATTTTTAAAATGAGTAAATTTATTTACACATTCTACTTGTCCAAAACCATGATTTGCATCTTTTATAAAAGGAAGAAATGGCAATTGAAAAAAGGAATGCATAGTAACTCCACCAGCATTTATAGCGGCTACACCTGTTGGCGCAACCACAACTAAGCGTTTGTTACAAGTGTTTTGAATATGTTTTAAAAAGGTAGTTTTTCCTGTTCCAGCTTTTCCAGTTAAAAACAAACTTATATTTGTATTTTTTACTAAATCACTGGCAAGGTTAAAAGTAATATTGTCATTGTCCGTTGATTCAATTACAC
Source organism: uncultured Bacteroidota bacterium (assembly GCA_903901345.1). GTDB lineage: Bacteria > Bacteroidota > Bacteroidia > UKL13-3 > UKL13-3 > JAAFJM01. The sequence continues at coordinate 15,303 of CAIUQQ010000134.1, forward strand.
TCATAGATTGCAATGATAATATTAAAAGACAAGAAGATTTTTTTTATTTACTTACAAAAATCCACGCATCTGAATTTTCGTTTTCATTGATTAAATTTAACTCATTTGTAGTTTTGTCCAAATCAGTAAATTTTGTATAGGTTACAAAATATTTTAAGTGTTTTGACTTGGCTTTTGGATTCAAAATTACTTCTGAATTTACAAATCCATCTCTAGTTAATTCCTCTAATAAATTTTTTGCAGTATTTTCGTTTTTAAAGGCACCAGCTATTATATAATAAGTATTTGCTTGAACTGTATTTATTGTACTTAAAACTGTATTTTCAATTACTACATTTGTTGAATCTAATGCAATAATTGTAGTTGTATCTTGTATAATTTCTTTCGTTAAATTTTCTAAACAAAATAAACTATCGAATAAATGAAATTCAATAATATTGGAATTTAAAGGGAATATTTCAGTGTTGAAATTTTTAGATTCTTCAGTGTTTTCAGGATTATAAATTGCTAATAATTCTGTTGAACTTTTTTTATTTATTACACTTCTATTGTTTAAAATTTCATCTGAAATATTGAAATCAAAAATTGATTTTATTTTTATTCCTAAATTCAATTCATCAAATTTATTCCTTATTGGAGTTAAATTTCCTTCTTGTAAAAATATATATGCGTTTAATCCTAAAATCAAAACCAAAAAAGTTCCAATAGCTGTAAATGTCAAACCATTTCTACTTCTTCTAGGTTTTTTACTTTTTGCTAATTCAGGTTTATTTTTTGAATTTTGATTTTCAATACCTAAATTTAATAAATTGATTTTTTTATCTGATATATTGTTTTTACTTAAAACTTCTTCAGTTTGAATAATTTTGGTTGTTTTAAAAGTGCTTGACAAATTTAATTTCACAGATTCTAAACCAAATGAATTGATTAAAAAGTTAGCATTTTTTTCTGGGGTAAATAATAAATTATCTGAAGCATTAAGAGTAAAATTACCTAATCCATCAATTTGAAATTGACCTCTAATTTTCAATAATTGATTGAAATTGTTAATTTCTATTTCTACAATTTTTATTGCATCAACATAATCAATCTTTAAATAATCAGCTACTTGTGTAACTAATAAACCATCGTTAAGATATAATTGAGCGTTAAAAGTAATATACTTCGAAGGTGGGTTAATAACCATAGAAATCGGATCAATAACTGCACTTTCTTGGTGCGCTATAAATCCGCCTAAGCCTGGAACTATAACACAATTATATTTGTGTAATAAGTTTTTGACTAAAGTCCATATGTTTACTTCTGATTGCATGCTAATTTTATTTCTATTTCAAATATAATGTCGCAATCTAAACTTTTATCACAAAGCTATCAACAAAATTTCTGAAAATGTTAAATGTTTTTTGTTTGTAGTGATTTACAGCTATAAAAAAGTGGAAAAATAGTTAAAGTAACTTCAATTTAGCAAATTTCAATACAATCATTTTTTTGCCAAATTCTTCAAATTCAATTTCAGCTTTTTTATTATCACCCACACCATCTAAATTAATTACTATTCCAAATCCAAATCGTTGATGTTCAATTTTTTGTTGTATTTTAATGTTTTTTGTATCGTCACCAATAAAGTTTGGATCTACTGGTGGTGGAGCCACAGTAGCAGGTTTGGTTGGTGTATTAAATCTTTGACCAACAGTAGATGTAGCAGTTTTTGCAGATGGTGATAATGGCTTTCCAAAACGTGATGTTTGAACTGTTGTTCTACTTTGAGAACTCATTTCTTGATTTCCTTTGCTAAATACAGCATCCATTTGTAAATATTGTGGATCTAATTCACTTAAAAATCTACTTGGTTCCGCATTGTTTATTGTTCCAAATTTAAATCTACTTGTAGCAAATGAAAGTGTTAATTTATTCATTGCTCTCGTAATTGCCACATAAAACAACCTGCGTTCCTCTTCTAATTCCTGTCTACTATTTAACGACATTTGCGAAGGGAACAAATTTTCTTCTAACCCAACTATAAATACATGTTTAAATTCCAATCCCTTTGATGCGTGAATTGTCATCATTGTAACCCTATCGTTATCTGCAGGATTGTCATTGTCAGCATCTGTAAGCAAAGCTATATCGGCCATGTATTCTTCCAAAATACCATATTTTTGAACGCCATCATCATCTACACTATCATCCACACTGAACTCTTTTAAACCATTTAAAAGTTGTTCCATGTTTTCATATCTGGCAATTCCTTCTACAGTTTTATCTTCATACAATGCTTTTAACAATCCAGTTTGTTTTGATATATGCATGGCAACATCATAAGCTGGTTTTTGTAACATGGTTTGAAAACTGCGAATCATCATGGCAAAATCAGTTAAAACTTCAGCACCTTTAAAGCCAAATTCTCTTGCTCTTTCTAATGTTTCAAACAAACTAATTCCCTGTTCCGATGATACAACAGTTAATCTATCTAATGTAGTTTTTCCAATTCCTCGAGCAGGGAAATTGATAATTCGTTTCAATGCTTCTTCATCGTTCGGATTTAACACTAAACGCAAATAGCCTAAAATATCTTTTATTTCTTTTCTATGATAAAAACTCAAACCACCATAAATTCTATATGGAATATTTAGCTTTCGCAATGCTTCCTCTAAAGATCTACTCTGGGCATTTGTTCTATATAAAATAGCAAAATCTTTATTCATGATATGCGTGTTCATTTTTTCTTGAAAAATAGAACTTGCCACCATGCGACCTTCTTCGTTATCGGTTAAAGCTCTTAAAACTTTTATTTTTTCGCCTATGTCATTTGTTGTAAAAACCTTTTTAGGAATTTGGTCTTTATTAAGTTTTATTAAACCTCCTGCAGCTTCTACTATTGTTTGTGAACTTCGGTAATTTTGTTCTAATTTAAAAACTTGTGTATCACTAAAATCACGTTGAAAACCTAATATATTTGCAATTGTTGCACCTCTAAATGCATAAATACTTTGCGCATCATCGCCAACAACGGCAATATTTTGGTGAACAGCTGCTAATTTTTTTATAATAGCATATTGCGCCTGATTTGTATCCTGAAACTCATCAACCATTATATACTTAAACTGATGTTGATACTTATGCAATACATCGGGATGAAACCTAAAAAGCTCAAATGTTTTTAATAATAAATCATCAAAATCCATTGCGCTAGCTTTGAAACAACGGTCTTGATAGGTTTGAAAAATTTTTCCAAACATGGGTCTTCCGCTGCTTTCATCAAAAGCATTATTCTCCTCATTGGTAACGTACTCTCGCGCATTTACCAAAGCATTTTTAGCAGCTGAAATTCTTCCTAAAACACCAGCAGGTTTATAAAGTTTTTCGTCTAAACCCAATTCTTTAACAATCGTTTTTATTAAACTTTTAGCATCATCAGTATCATAAATGGTAAAATTTCGAGGATAACCAATTCGCTCACTTTCAACTCTTAATATTCGAGCAAAAATACTGTGAAAAGTTCCCATAAAAAGATTTCTAGCTTCTGAACCTACCACAGAATGAATACGTTCACGCATTTCTTTACTGGCTTTATTGGTAAATGTTAAAGCTAAAATATTGAAGGCATCAGTTCCTTGTTTTAATATATGCGCTATGCGATAAGTTAATACACGCGTTTTTCCCGAACCAGCTCCAGCTACAATCATAACAGGTCCTTTTGTATTTTCAACTGCAGCCCGCTGACTAGGGTTTAATAAACTTAAATAATCCACGGCTGCAATTTAGTATTTTAAAGAAGTGTGTTTTCAACATTTTAACTATAAATAGCCACAAACCAATTTATGATCTGTGATTTATGATTTTAGTTTTTTTAAATAGCTAATAATCAATAATTGGAAAAAAATTTTTGGTTTAATGTAACAAAATAGTTTAGTTGTCGTATTAAGCTACAAAACAACAAATAAAATTCATGAATAAAATAATTCTAGCCTTATCAATTGCCATATTAAGTGTGGCGGCTTCTGCTCAAAATAAAATTTTAATTCCTGATTTCAAAAAAATGGTAATACCATCTAATTTTGAAATCAAATTAATTAAAAGCGATTCCAATCATTTATCTTTCAATGAAACTGATTTAAAGAAATTTTCTGCTAATTATTTAAACAAAGGATTCAAAGTAAATAATAATACGCTTACTTTCGATTTAGCTGAATTTAATGATGCCATTCCGGTAAATATTACTGTTTATTCTAATAGCTTACAAGAATTAAAATTAGAAGGAAATGCTAATATAGAAATGGGAAATGATAGTATTTTTAAAACCGCAAGTTTAATAATTTATGCAGATGGCGCTACTAAAACTGATTTGTATTTAGATGTTGAAAAACTAAATGCTCAAATAAATGGTGCTAGTAAATTAACGTTAGATGGTAAAGCTGCCGAAGGTAAAATAGAAGCTACTGGTGCTTCAAAAGTGAATGCAATAGGAATGGCTTTTGAAAATTTAGATGCTGAAGCAAATGGTGCTTCAAAAATATCGATAACTGTAAAAAATATTCTAAAAGCAGAAGCAAGTGGAGTTTCTAAAATTGAATTTGCTGGGAATCCCAAAAATGTAGATAAAAATGTGAGTGGCGCATCAAAAATTGAAAAAATAAATGCTGATGAAATTGATGAAGAAGCCGGTCATAAAGGCGAAATATCAGTAAAATCAAAAAATATACATAAATATAAAAAACACAGTTTTGAAATGGTTGAAGCATTCGGTGGAATTGAAATTGGTGTTGGAACTTTTGTTACTCCAAACATGAATACTGCTTTAGATACTTCTAATAAAAATTTGGAAACTAATATTGGAAGTTCGTGGCGTTTTGCAATAAATTTTGGTGATTTTGACTTGCCAATTATTAAAGGTCGTTTGGCACTTACTACTGGATTTGGTTTAAGTTTTGACCATTACGGATTTAAAAATAAAGATACTTTAATTGATGGAGAAAATACAAAAGTATTAGCGTTTAAAGCCGCAGATGCTAAATTGACAACCAGCAGATTGAGCCAATTTAATTTAACCATGCCTTTACTAATTAAATACAATAGCAGTTATAATAAAAAGGACAATCGTTTTTATTTTGCAACAGGTATTATTTTAAATTATACGGTTGGAAATTCAATTTATACAGAATACAGTATTAATGGTGTAGATTATAAAAAACGCTATAGTTCCGATTTTTTTGTAAACAAATTTAGAGCAGATGCTACGATTAGAATTGGGTATAATCATGTAAGTGTTTTTGCTAATTTTGGCCTAGTACCAATGTTTGATACTGCAAAAGTTGGCGATACTAGAACCATGCAAACAGGTTTAGCATTTAATTTTTAAAACAATAATAATGAAATAATTAAAAGGCTGTTTCAAACAAGAAACAGTCTTTTTTGTTGTTTAAATTGGCAATAAAATCGGACTATTTTACTTGTAAAATTTGTCGGCAAGATTATTGAACAATGTGCATTAATTAATAAAAAATATAATTTGAATTTTATAAAATACAATTCCTTATTCCAACAAAATGAATCAGTTTTAAATAACAATCATTATGCTGCGCAATTAAGTAATATGTCAATCATTCCAACTTCAGATTTTTTACTTTCTACCATTTGTTTTAGGCCTTTCCGGCCTTGGCGCGGACGGTGCCGTCGGGATCGACCAC
>CAIUQQ010000135.1 GCA_903901345.1 uncultured Bacteroidota bacterium
ATTTTTTATTTTATAAAATTTTTCTTTTTCTATTTACAAACAACTTGTTTATCAAACCTAATATCTATGGTTTTATACTTGTTCCACCCCACTCTACTTAACCCCTCTTTATAAAACACAAATAGCTTTTCAAACTTGGCTTCCAAATTATTAGCATCACCAAATATAATTTGATGGTTGCCAATTTTTGGAATTAATATAAACTCATTATCCCTTGTTACAAATATCTGTTCTATCTGAGCTTTCCAGAATATTTGTTTATCAACAAAAGAGGCTATATTGTATAACTGTTTTGCTACAAAACTATACACTGTATCGCCAGGTTTACTTCTTTCAAATATATTGCCGTTGGCAATGGGAACATGTGCTGTAAAATTACTGGAAGTTTGGAATTTTACTCCAAATTTATCAATATAATAATTAACGCCATTAAACCTGTAAACCCTTAATATTGGCTCGCGTTGATTAATTTTTACATATACATTTCCATTTAAATCGTTATACACTTTTGCATCCTGCAAAAAAGTATTTTCCGATAATTTGCTTTCCAAATAACCCGTATTTATTTCATCAATCTTGGCATTTGATATATCACTTAAGTTTCCGTTTTCCGAAATAGTTTTTATTACTTTCTTTCTACTAAAAAACGCTACGTTTTCAGGAAATATTTGAATAATTACTTTTTTAGCTACTAAATTTTCTTCTTGTTTATTAGTTAAAGCTATAGTAAACACAAGCCCACAGCAAAGCATAACCCACAAAAGGAGCATGCCTAGCTTTTTTAAAGCTTTTTTGTTTCTATCACTTAACCAATTCATTTCTTTATTATTTTTCTAAAATTTCTTTGATAGAATTTATCAATAAATCAATGTCGCCAGCACCCAATGTTAAAAACACTTTTGGCTGATTTGTTTTTACTGCTTCTAGCAATTCATTTCTAGTTACTAAATGTTTTTTGGAAGTAATTTTATCAAAAATTATTTTAGACGTTATGCCTTCAATTGGCAATTCACGTGCTGGATAAATGTCTAACAAATACACTTCGTTTGCTATTGACAAACTTTCTGCAAATCCAGCTACAAAATCACGTGTGCGAGTAAACAAATGCGGTTGAAACGCTACTACAATTTCATTTGCAGGAAACATGTTTTTTACAGATGAAATAATAGCACGTAACTCTTCAGGATGGTGCGCATAATCATCAATATAAATTTGAGAATCGCTTTTAATAATATACTCAAACCTGCGCTTCACCCCTTTAAAACCAATCAATGCAGCTCGTAATTCCAATTCAGTTACTCCGCTCATTAAGCACGCAGCACTTGCCGCCACTGCATTTTCAACGTTATGTAAACCTGGAATTCCTAATTGCAAATTGTTAATTTCAGTTTCTTTATATAACAAATCAAAGGTATAATTGCCTTTAGTTATCAATATATTTTTGGCATATACATCAGCTTCCGATTCTATGGAATAAGTAATGTAATTTACAGTAACATCATTGATTAAATCAAGTTCTTTTTTAATAATTAAAGTACCACCATTTACCAAACGATTGGTATAATCTAAAAACGATTTTTTTAACTCATTATGCTCGCCATAAATGTCCAAATGATCAGCATCGGTAGAAGTAATTATTGCAATAGTTGGATATAAAGTCAGGAACGACCTGTCAAATTCATCGGCTTCTATTACAACAATTGGTTGATTGGTTGATTGGTTGATTGGTTGATTTGCTAATAATAAATTGGTATTATAATTAGTAGAAATTCCACCTAAAAACGCGCTACAATCAACCGTACTTTGTTTTAAAATATGAGCGATTAAAGTAGAAGTGGTGGTTTTTCCATGTGTTCCAGCTACGCCTATTGTTTGTTGGTTTTGGCTAATTAAACCTAAAACCTGCGAACGTTTTAAAATTTCAAATCCCTTGCTTTTAAACCAAGCCCATTCTTGGTGATTAGCAGGAATAGCTGGAGTTAGCACAACCAAACAGTTGTCCGTTGATAGTTGATAGTTGATGGCAATTTCAATATTATCTTCAAAGTGAATATCAATTCCTTCTTTAATTAATTCGTTGGTTAAAGCAGTAGGAGTTTTGTCGTAACCCATTACTTTAATTCCCAAATGGTTAAAATAGCGGGCAATGGCACTCATGCCAATACCGCCAATACCAAGAAAATATGCTGTCTTTATATTTTTGATGTCCATTTTTTATTTCATCAATTTTATTACTTCATCTACAATTAACTCAGCTGCATTTGGCATGGCAAACGTGCTAATGTTTTTTACTAAATCTGCTTGTTTATTGGAATCGTTTATTAAGTTTAACGTTTCTGTTATCAAGTTATTTTTAGCATCTATGTCTTTTACTAAAATAGCTGCATTTTTATTTACCAAAGCCATCGCATTTTTTGTCTGATGGTCTTCGGCTACATTTGGCGATGGCACTAAAATAACTGGCTTGGCCACTTGTGCTAACTCCGCAATTGATAAAGCACCCGCTCTTGAAATTACCACATTGGCAGCGGCATAAGCTAAGTCCATTTCGTAAATAAAATGTTGGATATTGAATGTTGGATGTTGGATGTTATTAGCTTTATCAAAGTTTTTACCGGTTTGCCAAATCAGGTTAATATTTGCTTCTTTTAATTGATCAAGTCCCTCAAAAATGCTTTCATTGATGGTTCTTGCACCTAAACTCCCACCTATTACTAAAACTGTTTTTTTAGCTGCATCTAATTTAAAAAAATCAATGGCTTCATTTTTTTTACTGGTAACATCCATTAAATCTTGTCGAATGGGATTTCCAGTTTTTACTAACTTACTTACAGGAAAAAACTTTTCCATGTGATCGTAAGCCACACAAATTTTATTGACTTTATCTTTTAATATTTTGTTTGTTATACCAGCATACGAATTTTGTTCATGAATTAATGTAGGAAGTTTTTTTAGCGAAGCAGCAAATAAAACAGCACTGCTTGCATAGCCACCAAAACCAATCACAACATCTGGTTTGAAGTTGTTTATGATACCAAACGACTTTAAAACACTTGTAATTACTTTAATAGGAAATAAAAAGTTTTTATAAGTAATTCTGCGTTGCAAACCACTGATCCAAAGGCCAACAATTTTAAACCCAGCCTTTGGAACTTTCTCCATTTCCATTCTATCGCTAGCACCAACAAATAAAAATTCTACTTCATTATTCAATCTTTTTTGTAAAGCTTGTGCCACAGCAATAGCCGGATAAATATGTCCGCCAGTTCCGCCTGCGCTTATAATAATTTTCTTTTTAGTGTTCATATTATTCAAAATTTCTTTATTACAAATCGATTAAATGCTTATAAAATTATTATTTTTTGAATCTATATTTTCATCTTCTTCTTCTTTGTTTTCCACTTCTATAAATCGGCTTACACTCATAATTAAACCCAAAGTTATGAATGTAAAAATCAACGAAGTTCCACCTTTACTTACCAATGGCAATGTTAAACCCGTTACAGGAAGTAAACCAACCGCAACGGCCATATTTATTAATGCTTGCAATACAAACTGAAACGATAACCCAACTGCTATTAATGCTCCAAAAGCCTTAGGAGCTTTCTTAATAATATTAACTGTTCTATACATAAATATGAGGTATAATAACAACATAATTATGCCTAAAATCATTCCATATTCTTCTATAATAATTGCAAAAATAAAGTCGGCATAAGCTTCAGGTAAAAAATTTCTTTCTATACTTTGTCCAGGACCAATTCCAAAAAGTCCACCAGATGCAATTGCAATTTTTGCATGATCAGCTTGAAAATTATTTTCGTCTTTTATTTCAATATTATCACCATGTTTTTTATTAGTATCAGTTTTAGCAACAAAAGTTTTTAATCGTCCTTGCCAAGTTTCCATCCTGCCCATTTTACTAATAATGGGAGTTGGAGCCAAAACAATAAATAACCCAAATAAAAGAATTAAAACTATTGCAGAACCTCCTATTTTAATCAAGTGAACAATCCTTACTCTGCCCAAAAAAAGCATTAAAAAACAGGTACCAAAAAGAATAAGTGCAGTACTTAAATTATCTTTACCAATAAGCACACATGTAGCAGTAATATGTCCAAGCAATGGATAAATTACGCCTTTCATATCATCTAAATTATCTTTGTTTTTAGCTAAAGTTCTGATGGTATAAAGTAAAATAGCAACTTTAGAAAAATCGGAAGACTGAAAAGTAAAAACGCCAAATGAAATCCAACGTTTAGCCCCATTGATGGTAACACCAAAAATGATGGTTGCTATTAATAAAGCATATGAAATATAGAGTAGAAACTTTGCAATTCCCATAAAATTTTTATAGTGAATGGTATGCAAGTAAAGCATGATTATAAAGCCAATAAATATATAAAAACCATGTTGTAGTAAATACAAAAAAGCACTGCTATGATTTTTATAAGCCAACCAACTTACCGAACTATAAACCGCCAACAAACCCCACAGCGACAGCATCATAATGATGAGCCACATGGCCTTATCGCCTTTAGGTTTTAAAAATTGGGTGATGGTCATTTTATTTTATTTCTTAGCTTTTCGGTTGGTGATAACACCAACCTAGGGCAGATTTATATATTTTGGAATAAAAAGTCTGTGCAAGCAGACTTTTTAAAATTCAAATTTTATTGTTTTTTTTGTTATAAACTTTTGTCCATGGTTGGTGTCCTCACCAACTATTTGTTTTTACTATAAACTTTTTACAGCGTTTTTGAACATACGTCCACGTTCTTCGTAGTTTTTAAATAAATCGAATGACGCGCAAGCAGGCGATAACAATACACATTCGCCAGCTTTTGCAAATTGCTTTGCAACCAAAACTGCTTCATTAGCACTGGTAGTATTTACTATAAAATCTACGTCTTTAGCAAATGCCTCATGAATTTTTGAATTATCTAATCCCATGCAAACAATCATTCTCACTTTGTCTTTTACCAATTCTTTCAGCATGGTGTAGTCATTTCCTTTATCAGTTCCGCCAGCAATCCAAATTACGGGCTTATCCATACATTCTAATGCATACCAAGCAGCATTTACATTGGTAGCTTTTGAATCGTTAATAAATTGTATTCCATCAACTGTAGCCACGTTTTCTAATCTGTGTTCTACGTTTTTAAAATCAGTTAACGCTTCGCGAATAACTTCATTTTTAATTTCTAGCGCTTTACCAATTAAGGCAGCTGCCAATGAGTTGTAGGTATTGTGTTTACCTCTTAAAGCAAGTTGTGTTGTTGACATGGTGAATGGGTTTAATTGATTGTTTGAAATTTGCACGTATATGTTTCCATCCATTACAGTTGCCCCAGCTGCAAGACTGGGGTTAAACGAGAATGGAACCATTTGTGCGTTTGTATTTGACTGTTGCAAGTTTTTTGTTGTTAATTCATCATCGGCACAATAAATAAAGTAGTCAGCTTTAGTTTGATTTTGTACAATTCTGAACTTAGAATTTATATAGTTTTGTATATCGTAATTATATCTGTCTAAATGATCGGGCGTAATGTTAGTAAGCACAGCAATATTTGCATGAAATGCATGCATATCATCAAGCTGAAAGCTGCTAATTTCTAACACAAAATAATCGTAGTTTTTTTCTGCAACTAAACGTGCAAAACTCACGCCTATATTGCCACCGCAAGCCACGTTTAAACCCGCTTTTTGTAACAAATGATACACCAATGATGTAACAGTTGTTTTGCCATTTGTGCCAGTTATGGCAATGATAAAAGCGCTGGTATATCGCGATGCAAATTCTATTTCACTAATAATAGAAATATTCAAAGAACGAAGCTTTTGAATCAACTCATTTTTCTCAGAAATTCCTGGACTTTTAATGATTTCATCCGCATTTAAAATTAACGATTCAGTATGTTGTAATTCTTCAAAAGCAATGGCGTACTGTTGCAATTCCTCTTTGTATTTTTGAGGAATAGCACCTTTATCCGTCACAAACACATCAAAGCCATTCTTCTTAGCTAAAATTGCTGCACCAGTTCCGCTTTCACCGCTTCCAAGTATTACTATTCTTTTCATTGTTTCGTTTATAGTACCTAGTTTTTAGTACTTAGTTATTGTTTGTTACTGTTTAAATAAATCACAATTCAAAAATCCTAAATCAAAAATCAGTTGCTATCTAACCTTTAAAGTAATTATTGTGATTATGGCTAACATGATTCCGATAATCCAAAAACGAGTTACTATTTTTGATTCATGGAACCCTAATTTCTGATAATGATGGTGCAATGGTGACATTTTAAAAAGTCGGTTTGCTTTGGCAAATTCAATTCCGTGTTTACGCTTTTGATATTTGAAGTAATAAACTTGTAAAATCACTGATAAATTTTCTACTAAAAACACGCCACATAATATTGGAATCAATAATTCTTTACGAACCATGATAGCAAAAACAGCAATGATTCCGCCTAACGACAATGAACCAGTATCGCCCATGAATACTTGTGCGGGAAATGCATTGTACCATAAAAAACCAACACAAGCTCCCACCAATGCGCCACCAAAAATTACCATTTCGCCAAGGTTAGGAATGTACATTACGCCCAAATATTCAGAAAAAACTAAGTTACCACTTACATAAGCAAAAAGACTTAATACCAGCGCAATAATTGCGGTAATTCCCGCAGCCAAACCATCAATTCCATCGGTAATATTTGCCCCATTTGAAACCGCGGTGATAATGAAAGTTACTACTACTAAAAACAACAAGTAATTATATTCTTCAAAACCATTCCAAATCCAACTTAACAAATATTTATAATCAAACTCAGTAGATTTAAAGAAAGGAATTGTGGTGGTAGTAGCTTTCTCGTCTTGCGAATACATAATTTGTCCGTCAATAACTGTTTGAGTTAAATGATTGGCTTGAATAAATTCAGTTGTAACATTTTGAGGCTTAAAAAATTCTTTGGTTTTTACATGTTGGTTATAATATAAAGTAGTGGCTACAATTACACTGATTCCAACTTGACCAACAATTTTAAATCGGCCAGCCAAACCTTCTTTGTTCTTTTTAAATACTTTTATATAATCGTCTAAAAAGCCTACTAAACCTAACCAAATGGTGGTTATTACTGCCAAAATAATATATACATTATTGATTCGAGCAAATAATAATGTAGGCAATAAAATAGCAGCCAAAATAATTAAACCGCCCATGGTAGGTGTACCAACTTTAGCTTTTTCACCTGCTAAACCTAAATCACGGATTTCATCAGCTACTTGTAAACTACGTAATTTGGCAATTAAAGTTTTACCATAAACCATAGAAATAGTTAACGATAAAATAATAGCAATAGCTGCTCTGAATGAAATGTATTGAAACATTCCTGCTCCAGGAAAATTAAAGGTTTTGTCTAAGTAATCAAATAAGTAATACAGCATAATCTTGTTGTTTATTTATGTTTATTTTTTAGTTTTATAATTCTATTTATTGCATTAATTCAAACATTTCTTTCAATATTTCTTTATCGTCAAAATGATGTTTTACACCATTTATTTCTTGATATGTTTCGTGGCCTTTTCCAGCTACCAAAATAATATCGCCTTTATTGGCCATGCCAACAGCAGCTTTTATAGCTTCTTTTCTGTTGGTGATTCTCAATGTTTTTTTATAATGAACTGGATCAACACCTTTTTGCATTTCGTCTAAAATAAACTCCGGATCTTCATTTCTAGGATTATCAGAAGTGAAAATTACTTTGTTACTATACTTAGTGGCAACATCTGCCATTACTGGTCTTTTAGCAGCATCCCTATTGCCACCGCAACCAACTACAGTTATTAATTGTTCATTATTTGTTCTAACGCCATTAATGGTGGCAAGTACATTTTTTAACGCATCAGGTGTGTGCGCATAATCAACAATTGCAACAATTCCATTGGCAGATTTTATTAAATCAAAACGACCATTTACCGAACTTAAACTTGATAAAAGTGTAATGATTTCGTGTTTGTCTTTTCCTAATAAAAATGCTGCACCATAAACTGCTAATAAATTGTACGCATTAAACTCTCCTACTAATCTAAACCAAGCCTCGTCACCGTTCATGTTTAAAAGCATTCCATCAAAATCAGCTTCAATGATTTTTACCTTAAAATCGGCCATTGATTTCAGTGAATAAGTGTAACGAGTAGCTTTGGTATTTTGAAGCATTACCATGCCATTTTTATCGTCTTTATTGGTTAATGCAAATGCATCATCATTTACATCGTCAAATAATTTTTTCTTAGCTTTTATGTAATTATCAAATGTTACATGATAATCCAAATGGTCGTGGGTAATATTGGTGAATAAAACACCTGCAAAATGCAATCCTTTTATTCTGTTTTGATCAATGGCATGTGAGCTAGCTTCCATAAAACAATACTCACAACCGGCTTCCAACATTTGTTGTAAAAGTTCATTTATTTTAATAGCATCAGGTGTGGTGTGTGTACTTGGAATGACTGTTTCATCGATTTGATTTTGAACAGTAGAAAGTAAACCAACATGATGACCAAACTTGCGAAACAAACTAAATAATAAACTAGCAACAGTCGTTTTTCCATTAGTTCCTGTAACCGCTACTAATATTAATTTTTTAGAAGGATGATTATAAAATTCAGCAGCCATCAAAGCCATTGCTTCACTGGTATTTGAAACTTGAATAAATGCAATTTCCGAATTTATCTCAGCTGGTAAAACCTCACAAACAATGGTTTTACAGCCTTTTTCTATTACATTAGTAATATAATTATGTCCGTCAACTTGTGTTCCTTTTATAGCAAAAAATACAGCATCAACAGTTACATTTCTAGAATCATAAGTAAGCATAGAAATTTCATTCTCCATGTTTCCATGAACCGAAATAGTTTGAACTGATTGAATAAGATGTGCTAATTTTTTTGCCATAAAACTATCCTAAAATTAAATTTACTTTTGAACCTTTATTTAAAATTGAACCTGCTTTTAGAGATTGTTGTTTTACTCTTCCAAATCCATTGATACTTACTTTTAAACCTTTACTTTCTAATAAATAAGTAGCATCTTTTGCCGACATTCCTTTAACATCAGGCATTTGCTTAGCAACATTTATTACAGGAAATAATGATAAAGCATTGTCTTTTTGTTGAATTTTCAACCAATTTGTTTCCATGTCATCGATGGAATCATTTTCTAAATGCGATGAAATTCCTATATCATCTAAAATAATTTTTACGTTTTCTTTATACGCTTTATTTACTTGTGGCAAATCGTTAGAAAAAGAAGTGTAAGTTTCTCTTACATCTTTATGAATATTGGTAGTAGTTGCATATATTTTATTTGCCAAATCTTTAAAAACCGGCAATGCCAATTGTGCGCCATAAATCATGCTTCCTTGCGGACGAATAACTACTACGTAACAACTGTATTTTGGTTTTTCGGCAGGAAAATAACCACACCAAGATGCCCTATAAACCTTGGCTCCACCTTGGTAATAATCTTCGCCTTTTTGAATAATTGCAGTTCCTGTTTTACCCGCAAATGTGTAAGGTAAATTAGCATTTTCTTTATTATAAGCAGTGCCATTTTTTACCACACCTTCCATCATATTTTTTAATTGAGAAACGGTACTTTGTTTACAAATTTGAGTATTCAAAACTTGCGTTTTAAATTCCTTTTCAACCTTTCCAGCTTTCATAATTGTTTTAACAAAATATGGATTTACCATTACTCCATTATTTGCAATGGCATTATAAACAGTAAGTATTTGTAAAGGGGTTACAGAAATTCCATAACCTCTACTAATAGCCGACAAATCGCTTTTACTCCATTTATTACTTTTTGGTTTTAAAAATATTGGAGCTTGAGCACCTAACATTTGTAAATTCAAATTTTTGTTCAAACCAATTTTATCTAAAAATTCATAATGCATGCTTGGGTTTCTATCGTAGTATTTTGCTATTTGCTTTGCAAAAGCCACATTCGATGACATTTCAAAAGCTTGTTGCATATTTAATTCTAGGTAACTGTGAGAGTCCTCCACCAATCGACCATAAACCATTGCTTTGCCACCTTCTACATTTACTGTACTTGCGGGAGTAACAAAACCATTGTCTAACAAACTCATCATGGTTACTAATTTAAAGGTAGAACCTGGCTGCATTCTGGTTCTAATAGCATCGTTTAAACTTTCCTCATAAGTACCATCAGTTTTTCTGGTAAGGTTAGCAATGGCTTTAATTTCGCCCGTTTCTACTTCCATTAAAATGGCAGTTCCACGCATTGCCATGTTATTTTGTAATACTTTTAAAAGCGATTGTTGCGCCACATCTTGTAAGTTGATGTCAATGGTTGAAATAATATCGCAACCATTTTCAGCTTCTTCTTTTTCTTCATTATTGATTGGAACATATACGCCACCCGAAACTCTTTGGGTTAATTGAACTCCATTTTTTCCGGATAAATAATCATTGAAAAACCCTTCTAAACCAACAAACTTTTTAGCCTCTTCATTTACAAAACCAATGGTTCTAAATGCCAATGATTGAAAGGGTTTTACTCTTGTTGATCTATCTTTTATAATTAAACCGCCAGTAATTTTTCCTATTCTAAATAATGGAAATTTTTTTACGCGTAAAATTTGTTGGTGACTTACTCGTTTCTTTAAAAAATAATATCCATTTCTATTGCTTCTTAAACTTTTAAAAATGGTTTTATATTCACCTGTTGATTTATCATTAAACTCATTGCTAAAGCAATACGACAACGAATCAATGTATTTATCAAAAGTATCTTTTACCGCAAATGATGGTGCGGTGGCGTCTATAATAATATCGTAAATAGGTAATGAAGTAGAAAGTAATGAACCGTTACAATCAAAAATATTTCCTCTAATGGCTTCTATTTTTTGTTTTTTAATTGAATATTCAGTGGCTTCTTTTTTCCATTTTTCAGCTTCATTGAACTGAATATTATAAACATAATAAATAATTGCGCAAGCAAACACAAGCATTGAACCAAATATGGTTAATGTTCGAAATAGTATTGTTTTGCGTGCGTTAATTGCCATTTTTTAATCAATTGTAATTTTTGTTGGAGGAACAACTGCTTCCTTCACATAATTTGTATCTTTTCCTATTCTGTTTTGAATGTTGTATTCTTTTAATTTTTCAGCAATATTTGATTGCCTGCTGGCATTCATTATTTCACTTAAAATAATGATGTACTCATTCCTTAATTCTTTATTTTCTTTTGATAGTTTATCAATTTTTTTATTCAATATATCATTGTTATGACTACTAAAAATAAGTACTGCTATTAAACCAAAACAAAATAGTATAAATGGCAATTGATTGTAAAACATGTTTACATTCAGCTTGAAATCAATTTCCGACAAGCGCTTTACGGCACCTTCAATTTGGGAAGTGTCGGGCTTTTTCTCTTCTTTAATTTCAGGCTCATCACCAGTTATTATTTTATTGCTCACTTATCGTTTAGCTTTTTATAATCGTTCGGCTATTCTTAATTTTGCGCTTCGCGATCTGTTATTCTCTTCTTGTTCTTTGTTGGTGGCCACTGCTGCTTTTTTGTTCAATGGATTAAATGGACGATTGATATTTCCAAAGAAATCTTTTTCTAATTCACCCATTAAATTACCACTGTTCATGTAGTTTTTTACCAATCTATCTTCTAACGAATGGTAACTCATGAACACCAATCGTCCTTTTGGTTTTAGTAAGCTGCCACATTGCAAAAGCATTTTTTCCAACACATCTAACTCTTGGTTCACTTCTATTCTTATAGCTTGAAAAACTTGCGCATAAAACTTAAAGTCTTTAAACTTTGGCGCTGAACTTTTCAGTGCTTCTTTTAACTCACCTACAGTTTCAATGTCTTTTCCGGTGCGTGCCGCAATAATTTCGGCTGCTAGTTTGCGCGATTGGTGCAACTCGCCATACTTATAAAATACATTTGCCAAAGCATCTGCCTTGTATTCATTAATTACTTTATGCGCACTTAATCGCTGACTTTGGCTCATGCGCATGTCCAAAACTGCATCATCAAAACGAATAGAAAAACCGCGTTCTCCTATGTCAAATTGATGAGACGAAACACCTAAATCGGCCAACAAACCATCAACTTTATCAAAGCCTTGGTATTGCACATGATTTTTCAAAAACTCAAAATTTTGATCTATAAAAATCAAACGTTCATCGTTTATCAAATTACGTTTTGCATCTTCATCTTGATCAAAAGCAATCAACCTTCCTTTTTTACTTAACCTATCTAAAATAGCTTTACTATGTCCACCGCCACCATAAGTAACATCCACATAAACTCCATCAGGATTAATGTTTAATCCTTCAAGGCATTCGTTTAACATGACTGGGTTGTGGTACATTGTTATTTTTGATTTTTGATTGATGATTTTTGATTTAATTCTTGAATTGCCTTTTGTTTATTGTTTATTGCCTATTGCTCATTGTTTCTTTTGCTCATTACTTCTTCGGCTAAAGCACTAAAGTCTTCTGGTTCGGCATTCAGCATGTTTTCATACTCTGCTTTACTCCATATTTCAACTTTATTGCCGTAGGCTAACAAAACAATTTCGCCTTTTAGGTTTGCATACTCTTGTAATGGTTTTGGTAATAAAACACGACTTGCAGTATCCATGTCTAATTTACTTGCACCACGTAAAAAGTAGCGTTTAAATTCTCTTTCCTTTTTTATATAATCACTTAGTTTATTTATTTCTCCGGCTATGTTATCCCATTCGTTTGCAGGATACATGACACAGCATTTTTCAAAACCACGATTGATAAAAAAAGAATCCTTAGCCTCCACAGGAAGTTGCTTTTTCAATGCTGCAGGAATTATCAACCTGCCTTTAGCATCTATTTTACATTCATATTCTCCGTGTAGGTTTATCATTTTGTTTTCTTACAACGCTGTAAAAATAAAACAAAAATCCACTTTCCTCCACTTTCCTCCACTTTTGTGCATAAATGAGCTTTTTTTATATTCACATTTTGCTTAAAAGAAATTAACAATGTCGCAGTTACCTAAGGCGCAAACCGTGAATAACCCATTTTGTAAAGTTTTCAACAAAACCCACTTTAAAATCTTGATATTGGAAATAAAACTCGTTTTTGGAATTTAAAATTGCTTTATGGAGCTAAAAATACACGTTAAAAAACAGTGTTTTTAAGGAATAATTTTTTTTACTTTTTTTGTAAATAATTGGAAAGGTTTTTTTGAAAAAGGTTTTAGAAAAAAACTAACAATAAGACCTAATAGGTTTTTAAATCTTTCATTTTTAATTTTTTATGAAAATATTAATAAATTCATCTTTACATTTGCTATAGCATTTAAATAAAAATATTTATGAAAACTAAAATTACCATCAGCATATTGCTTACAGCAATTAGTTTTGGACTATTTGCACAAAGTGTAACCATTAGTCCTAACAAAGCTTCGGCTGGTCAAATATTTTCAGTTACCATTTCAGGGAAAAACACTGCTTTTTTAACGGGAGTAAACACCATTGATTTTGTATATAATAGTGCTATTACAAAAGATGCTATTTTTTCAAATCAAAATGTAGTGAATGATTCTTTGATTACAGGTACGGTATCTATTTCGAATACAATTCCTAACCCTTATGGTTTTTCCTTACGTATTTCAAATACCATTAACCCACCAATTAATTTACTGAGTGGCATATCAATTCCTGATGCGGATACCATTATTCCAAGATTGTATCCAATAAGTATTTTAGGTAACTTATACCTTGGCGGAGGAGGATATATTAAAATTGGGGGTAAAAATACCCATTTGGCAACCGCTAAAAATAATATTATTAAATTTTACAAATATGGGATAGAAAGTAATAATATAAGTATCTCAAATATTTTAGTTGAACCAACTTTATTATATCCTTATGAATTAAGGGTGTATTTGATTATTGACATAAAAACCAAACCTGGCTTTTATTCAATGAGCGTTGAAAACGATATTGATGGAAAATTATTCATTGAAAATGCTTTTACTGTGGAGAATCCATTTCCGATGCTCATCAATTCAATTGATCACAGATACGCAAAAAGAAATGAGGTAAAAGATGTTTACATCACTGGTTCACCATACGCTAAATTTTTAACCAATCCTCCAACCATTTTATTTACAAAAAATAATATCGTTTCAAAAGACATTGAAGTATTAAGTATTACTGCACAAAATGATTTAAACGCAACGGTTCGATTAAATGTGAAACCAACAGCAGAAATGGGAACTTACAATATTGCTTATTTTTATCCTGCAGATTTAGATACCATGTATTTAAATAATTATTTTATAATTGGTGCAGCTGCGGGAACCAATGAAATCAATGAAAATACTACCAAAATTTTCCCAAATCCTGCTAAAAACTTGTTGAATATTGAAAGCAAAAATAACATTACTAGCGTTCAATTTTTTGATTTGATGGGAAAAGAAATTTTGAATAAAATGCCAGATAAACAAACTCAAAACCTTCAAATTAATCTTTCAGAAATACAGGTTCCAAAGGGAATTTATTTTATAAAAGTTCAAAGCTTGGAAGGTTCTATTACACAGAAATTAATTATAGAATAACTACAACCAATAGTCCTGACAGGTTTTGAAAAATGTCAGGCCTTGTTGCAAAAAAGTCTCTTATAAACATAAGAGACTTTTTTGTTGTAAATGAAACCAACCTTTTTCTTACTTTCGCTGTCCTTTGTAAAACAAAAGCATGACGATTAAAGTAACTAATTTATCAAAAATATATGGCAGCCAAAAAGCGCTCGACAGCATCAGTTTTGAAGCGCATAAAGGAGAAATACTAGGGTTTTTAGGACCAAATGGTGCGGGGAAATCTACTACAATGAAAATTCTAACGGGCTATATTCCTGCCACTAGCGGACAAGCTTTTATCAATGGAATTGAAATTAACGAAAACAGCATAGCTATTAGAAAAGAAGTAGGATATTTACCAGAATTAAATCCGCTTTACACCGACATGTATGTAAAAGAGTTTTTGCTTTTTATAGCCAATAGTTATGGAATAACCGAAGGTGCAAACCAAGCTGCTGAAGAAATGATTTCAAAAACAGGTTTGAGTTTGGAACGCAAAAAGAAAATTAGTCAGTTAAGCAAAGGTTACAAACAACGTGTTGGTTTAGCAGCAGCCATGATTCACAACCCAAGTGTATTGATTTTAGATGAGCCAACCAGTGGTTTAGATCCAAATCAAGTAAGTGAAATAAGGAATTTAATTAAGGAAATTGGTAAAAATAAAACGGTGATACTTTCGAGTCATATTATGCAAGAAGTAGAAGCCATGTGCGATCGAGTAATTATTATCAATCGTGGTAAAATAGTGGCTGATGACAAAATTGAAAAACTGCAACAATCGTTTAGCAAAGAATATATTATTTCGGTTCAATTTAAAAATAGTCCAACTATTGAAAGTATCAAAGCCATTGACAAAAACATAAAAGTGTTACCCACAAAAGAAGGATTTACCATTACAGCAAAAGAAGATATTAGAGAAAACATTGCTCAAAAAGCAGCAGAAAATAATTGGTTAATACTAAGTATGAATTTGGAAGAAAGCTCATTAGAACAAGTGTTTCAGAGTTTAACTAAGTAAGCAATAGTAAACCTAATTAAATACTAAAAAACATAAATCAATAGTATATAAAATTAAAAATGGACAAACGATTTACGGATATCATTCAACTTATTAAGCAATCTCGGACGAATGCTATTAGAGCCGTAAATGCTGAACTAATTAACCTTTATTGGAACGTAGGTGAATATGTAAGCACTAAGCTAGAAAAATCTGAATGGGGTGAATCTGTTGTTGCTGATTTAGCAAATTATATTAAAAATAAAGAACCAGAAATAAAAGGATTCTCTGATAAGAATATTTGGAGAATGAAGCAGTTTTACGAAACTTATAAGGACTTTCCAAAACTCTCATCATTGGTGAGAGAAATTAGCTGGACTCACAATTTAGCTATATTTTCGAGGTGCAAAACATCGGAAGAAAGGGAGTTTTATCTTAAAATTACTAAGGAAGAAAATTACAGTTCAAGAGAACTTGAGCGACAAATTTCTGCAAGCCTTTTTGAGCGAAAAATAATTGGAAATGAGAAACTCTCGGCAGTGCTGAGAGTTTTTAATCAAGACATTTCCACTACTTTCAAAGATAGCTATGTGTTTGATTTTTTGAATTTACCAGAAAATCATAACGAAAGTGAGTTGCAGCGTGGGCTTGTTAAACAAATGAAAAAGTTCATTCTCGAACTTGGTAAGGATTTCTTATTTATAGACGAAGAGTATAAACTACAAGTTGGGAACAGTGACTTTTTTATTGACCTGCTTTTTTATCACCGTGGACTACAATGTTTAGTTGCTTTTGAGCTAAAAGCAGACAAATTTAAGCCAGAGCACTTAGGACAACTGAACTTTTATTTAGAAGCGTTGGACCGCGATGTAAAGAAACTAAATGAAAATCCAAGTATTGGGATTCTGTTATGTAAAGACAAAGACAACGAAGTTGTAGAATATGCGTTAAGCAGAAGTCTTTCTCCTACTATGGTTTCAGAATATAAAACACAACTGCCTGATAAGAAACTTTTACAACAAAAATTACACGAAATATTTGGAAATAAAACTGATTAAGTAGAAAAAAAGAGAAATTTGCAAAAAGTAATTCAATAAAAACTAAAATCTATCAACTGACAACTATCAACTATCAACTAAAAAATGATATCAATACTTCAAAAAGAAATACGCAGTTTCCTGAGCTCATTGATTGCTTACGTAGTAATCATTGTGTTTTTAATAGCTACAGGATTATTCATGTGGGTACTGCCCGATAACAATGTTTTCGATATGGCTTATGCCAATTTAGATACTTTATTTACACTCGCTCCTTGGTTATTTTTATTCCTAATTTCAGCCATTACCATGCGCACATTTAGCGAGGAAAAAAAGAACGGAACCATTGAAATATTAACCACCAAACCCATCAGCGAT
Source organism: uncultured Bacteroidota bacterium (assembly GCA_903901345.1). Classification (GTDB taxonomy): domain Bacteria; phylum Bacteroidota; class Bacteroidia; order UKL13-3; family UKL13-3; genus JAAFJM01. The sequence goes on from CAIUQQ010000135.1 coordinate 17,093, forward strand.
TTAAAAATAATTTTAGCAAAATATTTTGCTGGAGTGGTTTTGGTCTTGTTTGCTTTGATACCAAGTTTGATTTACTTTTATACGGTTTACCAATTAGGCGCACCCACAGGAAACATGGACGTTGGTGCTACTTGGGGTTCTTATATTGGCTTGTTCTTTTTGGCAAGTTGCTTTGTTAGCATTGGTTTGTTTTCATCGGTAATAACCGACAATCAAATTGTATCATTTATTGTCAGTATGATTTTATGCTACTTGTTTTACAATTTATTTGAACTCATTGCCGACTTTAAATTATTTGGTGCGTGGGATAGTTTAGTTGCAGGATTGGGAATCAATGCGCATTACCAAAGCATCAGCAGAGGCGTTATTGATAGCCGCGATATTCTTTATTTTATCAGTTTTATTGTGGTGTTTATTTATGCTACAAAAACTGTTTTTAGCTCACGTAAATTTTAATTATACATTTCCTTTTTTCAACCATATATATGAACAAAAAGAAACAATCATACTTACAACTCATCATTGTTTTAGCAGTTATTATTTTGCTAAACGCAATTTTTAGCAATTTCTTTTTTAGGATAGATTTAACCAAAGAAAAGCGTTACACATTGGCCAAAGCCAGTAAAAATTTAGCAGCAAAAGTAAAAGATGGCATGCTGATAAAAGTGTATTTAGAAGGCGATTTTCCAGCAGGTTTCAAGCGTTTGCAAAAAGCGACCAAAGAAATGTTGGATGAATTTAAAATTCTTTCGAACAACAATATTCAATATGAATTTATAGATCCTTTACTTAACACAACTGCTAAACAAAGTACCGAAATATTACAAGAATTAAGTGAAATTGGCTTACAAGCCACCAGCATTCAATTAAAAAAAGAAGATGGTTTTAGTCAAAAAATAATTGTGCCTGGCGCTGTGCTTTATTATGGCGATAAAAAAATTCCAATTAACTTATTGAAAAGTCAGTTTGGACAAGCGCCAGAAGCAGTATTAAATACTTCCATTGAACAATTGGAATATGAAATGGCCAATGCTTTGCGCAAAGTAACTGAAACAAAAGTGAAGCAAATTGCATTTATAAAAGGCAATGGCGAATTAGATAAATGGAATATAATAGATGGCAAAACGGAACTGAAACAATATTATGAAATTGACGATGTTGATTTAACTGCAGTTCCTCCTTCTGAGTTGAATAAATACGATGGAATCATTGTTCCAAAACCTACTTTGCCTTTCAGCGATTTTGATAAATTTAAACTTGACCAATATGTAATGCATGGAGGAAAAGTGTTGTGGTTAGTTGAAAATCAGTTAGCCGAAATGGATAGTTTACGCAATTCGCCTCAGTATTATTCCATTGCTTATAACTTAGGTTTAGACGATTTGTTTTACAAATTTGGAGTACGAATTAATAACAATATTATTCAGGATATTCAGTGTAATACCATTCCGGTTTTAAGTGGAATGAAAAACGGAACTCCAGAACAAAAATTATTACCTTGGATGTATTTTCCAGTTGTTCCGCCTACTAGCTCGCACCCTATAGTTCGTGGTGTGGATCCTATTTGGTTTCAGTTTACAGCAAGTATAGATACAATTCCAAATAAAAAAATTAACAAAACTGTGTTGTTGGCTTCTTCTCAATATTCTCGTTCGGTGCCAGCACCTGCCAGGGTCGATATTGAAATGGCAAGATTAGAGCCAGATCCAAATTTATTTAGAACTGGAGGAAATAAAATGTTAGCAGTGCTTTTAGAAGGTGAATTTTCTTCCAGTTTTGAATATACTTTCGATCAAACTAAAAATCCAGCATTGGATTTTAAGAGCAAAGTGAAAAACAATAAAATGATTGTAATAGCCGATGGCGATTTAATTAGAAATCAATATAGCGCAAGCAAAGGTCAAGTATTTCCTTTGGGTTACGATCGTTTTGCAAACCAAGAATTTGGTAACAAACGCTTTATTTTAAACTGTGTAGATTACCTATGCGATGACAGTGGAATCATTGAAGTGCGTAGCAAAGAAGTTACTTTGCGATTGCTTGATAAAGCTAAAATAAAAAAAGAAAAACTGTTTTGGCAATTCATCAATATTGGTTTACCAATTGTGCTGATCATAGTTTTTGCATTGGCAAATAATTTTTACAGAAAAAGAAAATACGCTTAATTAAAATTCGTTTCGACAAGCTCA